>JARROG010000041.1:0-9769 GCA_037384185.1 Anaerolineales bacterium
CAGTTCTCGCTCCACACTGACTCCAGCAGAGGCTGAGATACTGTCTGAAGGATCCTGCTGGTCGAGGATTAATCGGGCTCGAGAGGTGTGAACCGCCCGGGGCTGAACGTCAGAAAGCACAAATCGCCTCCCCAATCTGGCAGCCACTGAGCCTGTTGTTCCAGCTCCACAAAAGAAATCGCCGACCAGGTCCCCCGGATCTGTTGTTGAGAGAATGATTCGTTCCAACAAACTCTCCGGTTTCTGGGTCGGATATCCTGTTCGTTCCTGGTGTAATCTAGCAACTACGGGAAAATACCACCAATCTTCCGGCACCTTGCCTCGCTCCAGATCAGGGACTTTTCCAAATCCCGCTTTCTTGGATGATTTAAATGTTTCCACTGTGTTGGAGGCATACGGAACCCGAACCCGATCGACTTCGAATTTATATTGGTCCGTTTTGGAATAAAACAGGATCATGTCATGCTTGCGGTTGAAGGCGCTCCGGATTGGGGAAGGTCCGTGGTAAGTCCAAATAATTTCATTGCGCAGGTTATCATAGCCGAAGATCTCATCCAGCAGGGCCAACCGCTCCTGGGTGACCTTGAGGTTGTTTTCCCGCAAGTAGCATATCCAGGTAGGCATCCAGATCATCCCACTCATCTTGATAACCATCGGCAAGCTTCCATTGATCAGGTTTTCGGGAATCCTCTCCCCTACCCACCCGGGCCGAATATCCTTTATTCGTGAAAAAGGGCGGATCTGCATAGATAAGATCAAACGAATCCTGGTAATCAGGGAGCAGGGCGCTCATCACCTGCAGATTATTGCCTAAGATCAGGCGGCTGTCAGGGTCCTGTCCGCCAACCTCAGCAGATGCTGGATGGTGGATCAATTCAGTCACCAGATGGCCCTCGGGGAGGGGGCCGGCAGCTTTTGATTTCCAATTCAAATCAGGCATAACTTCTATAACCCCATGGATACGGACATATGTAATTACAAATGTACCACTAAAAAAGACACCCCGCGCTGATCTGAAAACCAGAATCCGCAGCGCAGGGTATCCATGTTCGAAATTTTGAAGTTGTTGGTTCAGGAAAACTTGCTTTGCAGCAAATCCTTCAAAGTGGGCTGACCAATGATCTGAAGTTCATAGCGCACCCGCTGGGTGGGCTTCTTGATCTTCATCAAACGTCCCAGGTCGATCGGCGTACCAATGATCACCAAATCCACATCGGCGTTATTGATTGTCTTTTCCAACTCATGGATCTGCTTCTCTCCGTACCCCATGGCAGGAAGCACGTCACCAGTGGTGGGGTATTTCTGGTAAGTTTCCTTGATCGAGCCAACAGCATAAGGCCTGGGATCGACGATCTCCGCCGCTCCAAATCGCCTGGCTGCCACCCAACCAGCTCCGTACGCCATACCGCCGTGGGTCAAGGTGGGGCCGTCTTCCACAACCAGCACCCGTTTGCCCTTGATCTCCTGTGGGTTATCGACGAACAGTGGTGAAGCGCCTTCCAGAATGGTCGCCTCAGGTGACAGCGCCCGCAGGGATTCATGGAGGGCAAGCACGTTCTCGGCATCCGCGGTATCAACCTTGTTGATCACGAACACATCCGCGGTCCTGGCATTGGCTTCACCGGGATGATAGGTGGTCTCATGGCCGGGACGGTGCGGATCTGCGACCACAATCTGCAAATCCGGAATATAAAAGGGGAGGTCGTTATTGCCGCCATCCCAGAGGATGATATCAGCTTCTTTCTCTGCCTCCCGGAGAATGGCTTCATAATCCACCCCGGCAAAGACCAGCACGTCATTAACGATATGGGGTTCGTACTCTTCCCGCTCCTCAATGGTGCAGTCATGCTTATCAAGATCTGCCAATTCCCCGAAACGCTGCACAGCCTGTTTAGCAAGATCGCCGTAGGGCATAGGATGGCGGATGACAGCGACCTGCTTACCCATGTCTTTCAAAATGGCAGCCACCCGGCGGGTAGTCTGACTCTTGCCGCTTCCTGTCCGCACTGCGCACACGGAGACCACTGGCTTGGTCGATTTCAGCTGGGTTGAATGGGTTCCCATCAACCTGAAATCAGCCCCTGCCGCCAGCACCTCAGAGGCTTTATGCATCACGTAGAGATGGGGGACATCGCTGTAGGCGAAGACAACCTGCTCCACCTGGTACTTATCGATCAGGGAGACCAATTCAGATTCGGGGAAAATGGGGATTCCATCGGGGTACAGTTCACCAGATAAAACTGCTGGATACTTCCTGCCCTCGATGTTAGGGATCTGGGTCGCGGTGAATGCCACCACGTCGTAGTCTTTATTCCCCCGGAAGAAGACGTTGAAATTATGAAAGTCACGTCCGGCGGCGCCCATGATGATCGTTTTTACTGCCATGTTCTCTCCTTGCTAAGACACTGAGTAGCTGCGGATCTCTAATCCACAGTCCCATAATTGTACAAAAACCCGCATTCAATACCAGTGACAAACGGCGGGTTATCTTTTTACATCACCTGGGGCGCTTCAATCCCCAGCAGCCCCAGACCGGAATTCAGCACCCGGCGGGAAGCCTCGACCAGCTGCAGCCTGAACTCACGGGTCGCTGGTTCTGCAGTGAGGACAGGGGCTTCCCGATAAAAACTATTGAATGCCCTGGCCGTTTCGTAGAGCGCGTTGGTGATATGCAGCGGCTTCAGCTCCCTGGCTGCATTGGCTACAACTGAAGGGAACTGGGCCAGCTTCTCGATCAAGATGACCTCAGCTTCATCCAATTTATAGGCTGGAAGGGATACCTTCTCTTCCAGATCGGAAGCTTTCTTCAAAATACTGTTGGCCCGAACATGGGCGTATTGGATATAGGGGGCTGCCTGGCCGTTAAAATCCAGGGCGGTTTCCCAATCAAAGGTGACGATGCGGGTAGATTCGCGGTCCAGCATGGGGAATTTGATAGCCCCCAGACCGACAGCTCTGGATATCTCGCGTTTCTGGTCTTCTGATAGATCCGGATTCTTCTCCTCAACGACCTGGTAGGCGCGCTCCTGCGCTTCACGGATCAGATCCTCCAACCGGACAACCGTGCCTTCCCGCGAGGCCATGACCACGTTCCCAGGCAGGCTGACCACCTCGTAAGCCAGGTGCTCACAGCGCTTGGCCCATTCATAACCAGCGATCTCCAATGTTTTCCAGACTTGCTGGAAATGGAGCGACTGGCGGACATCCACCACGTAGATTGACCGGTCCGGGTTATATTCCTCGTGTTTGAGTTTCGCCAGGGCCAGGTCTTCGGTAGCATATAAAGCTGTTCCGTCGGACCTGAGTACGACCAGGACCCGGTACTTCTCCTTTTCCAGGCCCAGCAGATCATCAATGCGAACAATGACCGCATCCTCCGGCCGATGATCCTCAGCGATACCCCGCGCTATTAAATCCTTAACGATTTCTTTACCCTGGAACTCGACTTCGCTGTTGGAATAGAAACGATCGTAATGAATGTCCAGGATTTGATACAGGTCCTCAAAACCATCCAGCGACCACTGACGGGTTTGCTTCCAAAGGGAAACCACATCCGGTTCCTGCCTGTCCCAGCGGGCATAATATTCCCTGATCTCTTTTTCCAGATCCGGATTCTCCTCCAGACGGCGGTTGGCTTCAGCATAGAGCTCGCCCATCCATTGGGTGGCATCTTCTGGCGGTGTTTCCCCGAGATGATAGTTCTGGTAATTCCAGAGCCACTTGATCACGTGCAGGCCCATATCTCCATAGTAATTAGCCCGGATGACCCGATAACCCGCGAAATTGAGGATGCGGCTGACCACATCACCCAGGATGGTACTGCGCATATGGCCGACATGGAAGGCATTGTGAGTATTGAGGTTCGAGAACTCCACCATCAGGGTCTGGTCCTGATCCTCCCCCTTTCCGAAGTCCTCGGCCGAGAGAACTTCTTGAACTACTTTAGCACTGAAGACCTGAGGGTCAAAATAGCAGTTCAAATATCCATTTACAGCTTCGATCCGGGGAAAGTATTCCTGAGGAGGCAGCCCTTCAGCAACCAGGGCTGCGATCTCACCTGCCCGCTGCGGCACATTGACCGATTTCCCACTCTTGGTTTCCCTGGCGGCAGTCTTGAAAAACGATGTGGATATGCCCCAATCCCCGGAAAACGGGATGGGGGTCCAGTCAATTACGTCTTCAACAGGAAGACCCTGCTCCTGGAGAACAGCTTTGATCTGGTCCGCTAGATGAATTTGCTCTTCCTGGAACATAGACTCGCTCAAATTCGGGGTGTTTGTCTGGGATCTGCAGGGAGATTATATCACGAGGGTTTTATTCCCTGCCTGATCATTAGATATCAAAAAAGGGCTGTCCAAAATTTTTCTGGAGCAGCCCTCACTTGGTTAAATTGACCGGAATCTAGGCGCCTTTTTCCAATGCTGATAGGCGAGTCATCAGACGGCTCTTCCTGCGGGAAGCGTTGTTTTTGTGGATTGCGCCTTTGGCGGCGGCTTTATCCAGGGCTTTGACGGCTTCCGTGGTGGCCTGCTTGGCGCTCTCCAGATCACCGGACTCGATGACCGAAAAAGCCTTTTTGATCAAGGTGCGGGCCGTGCTCTTGTAGGAACGGTTCCTGGCCCGGTGTTTTTCATTCTGCCGTTCGCGTTTTTGTGATGATTTTAAACCCAAGGTGCTTCCTCCAATTCTTTTCGTTACCAATCGTACCAGGACAATAAGTGCCAGATAGATTGTTTTACCGATGGGACATTTTAAAGGAAGGTGGGCGTTTTGTCCAGTCCTTTGCTGGCAAATATCCCCTCCATCACCTCTATACCAAATCGCGTAACAAAATTAAAAAAAGCGAAACGCTTTCAGCTCAGCTGTGTTCTAGTATATGCCAGACCCTAAAAAAATCCTGAACGAGGTTAATTTGGCTCTCCAACCCGAATTGGCTATTGACAATCAAACATTTTTTCTGTAATATACAAACATATTCAATCATTCATCTGGGGCTATTCAATGCTCGCAGACGAACGCAAAAACAAGATACTAGAACACATTGCAGAACACGGAACGATCCGGATTCAAGAAATTTGCGATATGTTCGAAATCTCAGATATGACTGCCAGGCGGGATCTGAACGATCTCAACCGCAAAGGGCTGCTGCGCCGTACTCACGGTGGAGCAGTAGCTAACCTGGGCCGCAGTTACGAGCCGCCCTTCCAGACACGCTCCACAAAAAACGAACTCAGAAAAAAAGCGGTTGGGAAAAAAGCAGCCGAGTTGATCCTGGACGGGGACAGCATTTCCCTGGATGTCGGCACCACCACCCTCGAAGTAGCCAGCCAGCTGACGGACAAGCGTAACCTGACAGTTGTCACCAACTGCCTGCAAATTGCCAATTTACTGGTGGGATCCTTGAGCTTGGAAGTCAGCGCTCGCCTGATCATCACCGGAGGCATCGTTCGGCCGAGGGAGCTTTCCATGATCGGCGGCATCCCCAAGGACGTCTACAGCAGCTACCATACCGACAAAGCCTTCATCGGCATTGGCGGGATCAGTCTGGAGAACGGGCTTACAGAATACAACATAGAAGATTCCGAGATCAAAAAAGTCCTCTTTGAAAATTCCCTTCAAAAGATCATCGTTGCCGACAGCAGCAAGTTCGGGGTGACCACATTTAACTCTGTTGGTCCCTTGGAAGCGGTCGACACCATTGTGACCGATGCAGATGCCTCACCTGCGATGGTAGAAACCATCCGCAACTTGGGCATTGAAGTTCTTCTGGCAGATATCAAGGCTGATTAAGGAGATAGCTTATGGAATTAATCTTTGATCCTCAAACTACCACGGCTCCTGAAGTTCAACCGGACAAGGTCGACAGCTATGTCGCCTTCCGGGAATCCATCCCCAAACCTCCCCAGGAAGATGAGCACCTGCGGCACATTCTACGCTTTTACATCGCCCGGGCCATGCTCAAACAAGACATCAATGAGATTTACATCCTTCCTGAGATCAAGGTAGGAGACCAGACCCTGAAGGTGGATCTGCTAGGCATTAAGGCTGGTAAGATCACCCTGGCAATCTGTGAGCCGGAATCGATCACTCCGGAGACGGAGGGCTTGCTGGAATATCTCAAAGACCTGGACGGCGTGGAGACGGTTGTTGTCCATTCCCAGTATGGAAAACCGGGGAATGTCGAGAGCAAATTTTCCCAGCAGATCGAGGATGGGACTTTCCGGATCCTGGCTGTCGTCCCCCCGCCTTTTGATGACACTTATGAGTACGATATCTGGATGTTCGACCTGACCTTCAGAGATCTTTTCACGGATGATTAAGCAAGGGAATTGACAGGGATGACAACAAGAACTTACACCATCGTCGTATCATGCGGTACTGCCATAGCTACCTCAACTCATGTCGCGCTCAAACTGAAAGAAATGTTAGGCGAACGCGGATTTTCCATTAATACCATTCAATGCCGGGTTTCTGAGGTGACCGATTACGCCGACCAAGCGGACCTAGTAGTAACAACTGCCCAGATCCCCTTTGATCTGCCTGTATCAGTCATCAACGGACTGCCCTTTTTGACCGGCGTTGGCATAAAGGAGGTGATAGACTCGATAGAAAAAGAACTCGAAGCAGGAGAAGAAAACCAGTAATTAACTCGCTTATTAGAAAGGAGTATTAAATGGAAGTCATCCAATCTATCTTTAACTTCTTGACAGGTCTTGGATCCTCTGTCATGCTGCCCATCATCATCTTCGTCCTGGGATTGATCCTGGGGCAGAAAGTCCAGAAAGCCCTGGTATCATCCGTCACAGTGGGCGTGGGCTTCATCGGCCTGGGCCTGGTCATCGACCTGCTCTTTGCCGCCCTGGGACCGGCTACATCCCGCCTGGTAGAAACCACTGGCATTCAGCTGACCTCCCTGGACGTTGGCTGGGGGGTTGCCGCTGCAATTGCCTTCGGCACCGCAGTGGGTTCCCTGGTATTCCTTGTGGCTCTGGGCGTCAACATCGTCATGCTGGTCTTCAACTGGACCAAGACTCTCAACGTCGACCTCTGGAACTACTGGCACTATGCTTTCACCGGATCCCTGGTTTACCTCGTGAGCGGTGGTTCCCTGGTGCTGGGCCTAATTGCCGCGGGTATCCATGCTGCGGTATCCCTGTTAATCGCTGACTGGACCGCTAAGGACGTCCAGGGATTCTTCAAGATCCCCGGTGTTTCCATCCCGCAGGGCTGGGCTGTCACCAGTGTCCCGATCATTAAAATCCTGGACTGGATTGTTGAGAAGATCCCCGGCCTGCGCGACATCAACTGGGATTCCGAAACCCTGGAAAAGAAACTGGGTGTTTTCGGCAAACCCATCATCCTGGGCCTGGTGCTCGGTCTGCTGTTCGGTATCGTCGCCTACGGTTTCTTCCCCGGCGACCTGACCTTCAATCAGATCCTGGTAAGTGTTCTGACCCTGGCCGTACAGATGGCTGCCATCATGCTCTTGATCCCGCGCATCATCGCCATCTTCATGGAAGGACTGACCCCGCTTTCTGAATCAGCCCGCGCTTTCATGCAGAAGCGGTTCGAGGGCCGGGAGTTCTACATCGGTTTGGACAGCGCCATCCTGATCGGCCACCCCATCACCATCTCGGCGGCGATCATCCTCATCCCCATCACACTCTTGCTGGCTGCTATCCTGCCCGGCAACACAACCCTGCCTGCGGCTGACCTGGCCGCCACGGCATTCTTCATCGCCATGGTGCCCCCGCTTACCAAGGGGAACTTCTTCCGCTCACTGCTGTACGGCACTCTGATCATGGTCATGGTGCTCTACATCGCCTCCGCCTTTGCCCCGCTGCTGACCCAGATCGCAGCTGATATCGGCTACGGCATTCCAGAAGGTGCAGTCCAGATCACCGGCCTCTCCGGCGGCAACTGGATTGCCTGGGTGCTGACTACCATCACCAGACTGTTTACCGGCGGATAATCCTATCTTTCCATCTGAGGAGGGCTCTGCCCTCCTCAGATTTGTTATCATTCTTTAATTATTTTGGATCACCTTTGATATCGAGGACATAATGAGTAATTACGATTGGAAGTTATTGGAAGAACTCTGCAGCATTCATGCGGTATCTGGCCGGGAAGATCGGGCAGTGCGCTTCATCAAGGAAAGCGTAGAGCCGCTGGCGGATAGTGTGACAGTTGACCGCCTCGGTAATGTGGTAGCGCGGTTGGAAGGCAGTGAAAACCCTGACCATCAGATCATGCTTCAGGCACATATGGACGAACTGGGTTTGATCGTCCGGGGCATCACCCCGGAAGGGTTCCTGCTGATCGAGCGCATCGGCGGAGTTCCTGAGAAGAGCTTGCTGGGACAGCGGCTGGATATTCTCACCGATCAGGACCAGCTGGTCCCGGCCTATGTCGGACCTAAATCCCACCACATCACCAGCAAAGAAGAGAAATTCACGGTGCCTGCTGTCCATGACATGTTCCTGGACGCAGGTTTCTCATCCCGGGAAGAAGTCGAAAAAGCAGGCATTCAAGTCGGCGATCCAGCCACGTATCATCCAAATTTCCATCGGATCGGGAATGGCCTGATCATTTCCAAAGCGCTGGACAACCGGGTGGGAATCTTCGTCCTGCTGGAGCTGCTCAAACGCTTCCACAAGGACCGGCCTGGCTCCAGCCTGGCTTTCTCCTTTACCGTCCTGGAAGAGTTCAGCATCCGGGGCTCACTGCCGACCGTCAACCTGGTCCAGCCAGACGTGATCCTTTCCATCGATATCACCATCGCTCCTGATACCCCAATCGATAAACCCATCGATCCAGTCAAGATGGGTGGAGGACCAGCAATCAAGATGATGGACTTCCACGGCCGGGGAACTCTGGGCGGTATGTTCTCTTCTCCCAAGCTGCGGCGTTTTATCGAGGCCAAAGCCCAGGAGAACAACATTCCGCTGCAGCGGGAAGTCATCGTTGGCGTGATCACGGATCCTGCGTTCCAACTTTACCTGGGAGATCAAGGACAGACGATCGCGGGGATCTCCATCCCGCAGCGCTATTCTCATGCCTCGATCTCTGCCTGCCACGAATCAGACATCAGCAGGACCATTGAATTGCTTGACAGCACAACCCGAGGGCTCAACCCTGAACTTGATCTCACCCGGGGATGAGATTTGAACCAGAAGGAGAATTATGGACAAGTGGCTGAAGGATCTATTCAAAGTCGATAAACCTGTTATCGCTATGGTGCATATGCGGGCGCTGCCTGGAGACCCGGGCTATGATCCTGACAAAGGTCTGGATTGGATCTATGAACTGGCACGAAAAGACCTGCTTGCCCTTCAGGAAGGCGGCGTTGACGCTGTGATGTTTTCCAATGAGTTCAGCCTTCCTTACCTGACGGAGGTCGAACCCATCACCACAGCCAGTATGGCTGCCCTGATCGCCCAGCTGAAAATCGATCTGCATATCCCTTTCGGCGTCAATGTGCTCTGGGATCCAATCGCTTCCATTGACCTGGCAGTAGCCACCGGGGCCAGTTTCGTCCGGGAAATCTTCACCGGCGTCTACGGAAGTGACTTCGGGTTGTGGAACACAAATTGCGGTGAAGTGATTCGCCATCAAGTAGCGGTGAACGGCCAGGACGTCCGTTTGTTCTTCAACATCGTCCCAGAATCTGCCGCTTATCTCGGGAGCCGGGATATCGCGGATATTGCCCGGTCCACTGTCTTTAACACCCAGCCGGACGCGATCTGTGTCTCAGGTTTGACCGCTGGGA
>JARROG010000042.1:0-11003 GCA_037384185.1 Anaerolineales bacterium
TGTTGTGCAGCCGGTCGGCAAGCTTGATAAGCACAACCCGGGGATCTTCGGCCATTGCCAGGAATGTTTTTCGAAGATTTTCTGATGCCAGCTCAGCCCGCCACTGCTTACCATCCACCTCTTCCTGTTTTTGCGGGTTCTTACTGCCATTTCCTCCAGAAGCCTGGATAGACGACACTCGCGGCAGAGATCCTAACTTGGTAACTGCCTGAACCAGATCAAAAACCTCCTTCCCAAAGTCCCGCTTAATTTCCTCGGGGTCCATTCCGGTATCTTCAACAGTATCATGCAGCAACCCCGCAGCGACGACAGCAGGCGGCACATGCATTTCAGCCAATATAGACGCAACAGCCTTGCAATGGTTCAGATATGGTTCCCCGGAAGCTCTTTTCTGATCTTGATGAGCTTTTTCGGCAACATCCAGAGCCCGCTGAAGAAGCTCTTTGTCTACCGGCGAATATCTATCAGAAAGTCCTTCAATGTAATCGGAAATTTCCATTCGGATCGAAACCTCAGTTAGGTGAATCCCACACACAAGACGCCGCCTCCATTATACCGCTTAGGAGGAACATTCTGTCTGTCCAGAGCATTCTGGTTGACTAGCCCCCTTCATTAAGCTACACTATCTGCTATATTGTTGCGGGGTATCTTGGATGAATAAATCTTATCAAAACAATCAGATTGCAGCAGTTACTGGGGCAACAGGTGCGATAGGCAGAGCAATTGCCAGAAAGCTGGCAGATATGAAATATGAAGTCTACCTCATCGCCAGGGATCAAGCGCGCTGTTCTCAAGCAGTTGAGGACATTAAAAGGGTAACTTCCAACAGGAATGTTTATGGCTTGATAATCGACCTTTCACGCCAGCAATCCATTCGGCAGGCTGCCTCGCAATGGCGAGGCCCACTGCATTTGTTGATCAATAACGCCGCGGTCACTCCTCCTGCCCGCCAAGAAACTCGTGAGGGTATTGAGCTTCAATTTGCCACAAACGTTCTGGGGTACTTCTGGATGTCTCACTATTTTCAGAACGCCCTCAGTGCAGCAGCCCCAGCAAGGATCGTCAATGTTGCCAGCTACTGGGCAGGCGGATTGGACCTGGATGATCTTGAATTTCAACGTCGATTATATACCAATCAAGCAGCCTATCGCCAATCCAAACAAGCCGATCGAATGCTGACTTATGTCTTTGCAAAGAAATTTCAGCCGCTCGGGATCACAGTGAATGCCTGCCACCCGGGCGATGTGAATTCACGGCTCAGCAATAACCTGGGGTTTGGAGGCAGCCAAACTCCTGAACAGGGAGCAAAGACCCCGGTCTGGCTCGGAACTTCACAGGCTATTGCTGGGGTCACTGGAAAATATTTTGAGAACCAGAATGAGGTTAACTGCCCTTTCGCATCCCAAAAAGAAGATTGCCAGTCACTTTTTGACATCTGCCATACCTATACGAAATAATCCGCTGGAGAATTTGATGATCATGACATCGTCCAAAGTCCATCCCCCACGTTCAAGGACAATTCTCCATCAAACTATTTTCTCGGTCTTCGTGCTTGCTCTGATTGCCGGCTGCCGATCAAGATCTGCCGTATATACTCCCGACTCTAGCCTATTACTACCATCGCCCAGCACTGCATCTCAACCCACGTCGGCACCAGCCACACCTTCCCTTCAGCCTCCTAGTTTGACTCCACCCTATCAGACCTGGATCGATCCCGATCTTCCAGAAGCTCTCCAGGCGCTGATCGCTGAATTAGATGGGATATCATCAACAGATCAACGCGATTCCGCTCAAGTATTGATATCAACTGATTCGGGGGATCCTCTTGGCAATTGGCTTTTTATCGCAGGCTGGAAATCTGGACCAGCAGAGACAATACCGTTCAGACAAATTCTATTGACTGAGACTACTCAAAATGCACTGGCTCACTTATTCGGCCCTGGTGACCAGGACTGCCTGGCAATAGAGAACGAATCGGAGTTAGCTCACTCTCTTTGGCTCCACCCGAATGCCATAGCGTTAGAACCATTCGAGTCTGTTCAACCGGCATTAACTATTCTGAAAATCGACAACCAGGATCTCCTCAGCGATAATTTTGATCCGAATCGATATCCATTGAAATTAAATCTGACTTTTCAAGCCCCAGATGAGATCAAGCTAGAGCTGTCAGCCCAAGGTCCTCTAACTAACTTCACCAGCGAAAAGCTCTCCTCAATCGCAATGACGGGGGTGACTGCCATGGTGAGGGACACAGCAGTAATCATGGAAGAAGAAGGTCTTACATATCCAGCCGGGGATGTACAAGGCATCTTGAACGGCGCAGACATCACTCATATCAACAATGAGGTTCCATTCGCCAAAGACTGCCCACCACCAACTTCTTCTCAAAACAGTTTGCGCTTTTGTTCTGACGACCGTTATTTAAAACTTCTCGAGGCAGTCGGGACGGATGTTGTCGAATTGAGCGGGGATCACTTTGGCGATTGGGGTCCAGATGCCATGCTGCATACTCTGGATCTTTATCAACAAGAGAATTGGATTGTTTACGGCGGGGGGAGAAACCTTCAGTCAGGTCTGGATCCTGTTTTTATCGATCATCACGGAAACCACTTTGCATTTATTGGCTGCAATGCAAAATCCTTTGATCGCTACGCGACTGCCTCGGAAACAAACCCCGGTGCCTCTCGTTGTGATTTTGATTGGATGTCGGCAAAGATTCAGCAGCTCTCCTCAGAAGGCTATCTGGTAATAGCGACGATGCAGCATGAGGAAGTTGACAGCTATAATCCAATCGCACTTCAGCTGCATGATTTTCGGCTGCTGGCGGAAGCTGGCGCGGTCATTGTCAGCGGCTCCCAAGCTCACCACCCCCAAGCTTTTGAATATACCGGCTCATCGTTTATTCACTACGGCCTCGGGAATTTATTTTTCGATCAGTGGTACCTGGCCACCAGAGTACCAGAAATCCATGCAAATAAGGACAAGTCTTTTATTGACCTCCATTATTTTTATGACAACAAATATATAGGCACCCGTTTGATTCCCCTGCAGTTCATCGATAATGCCCGCCCCAGACCAATGACTCCGGATGAGAAAAATAAATTTCTCGACCAGGTTTATCGCTACTCCCTCTGGGAAGGTGACTGGGTATATCTATTTCCAGCGGAATACTTTCCTGAGGACAATTAAATGCTAAACCATCACAGAAAAATCCTTCAGACCGCTGCACCGTTCATTGTGCTGGCACTGATCATATCGTTTCTTTTCCTGTTTACTCCGGATCAAGCCTTATCTGCCGGTCATCAACAAACGATTCAAAACGGAGCGTTACAGGGCGAAGATGGAAACCATCAAGCTGAAGAAAGCTCACAGATCCTGGTCACGATTGAGATCATTATCGGTTTACTATTGATCGCTTCCCTGGTTGCAATTGTCACGGAAAGACTTCGGGTACCTTATACTGCCGGGTTGGTGGTTATTGGTCTGGTTCTAGCATTGATTGGAGATGTCGAGATCAGCGTCAGCCCAGATCTTTTCCTGGGGATTCTCGTACCTCCACTGATCTTTGAAGCAGCATTCCAGGTCAAAGCCAGAGATCTGCTGAAGGACCTTGCCCCAATACTCAGCTTGGCTATTCTGGGAGTCTTACTGACTACTTTTCTGGTTAGCGGAGTACTTCATTATGGGACCAATTTCCCTCTAGCGATTTCCTTTTTGTTCGGCTCATTAATCGCAGCAACAGATCCAGTTGCGGTGGTAGCCCTATTCCGAACCTTAGGTGTCCCGCACAGATTACTGCTGCTCCTGGAAGGAGAGAGCCTCTTTAACGACGGCACTGCAATTGTGCTTTTCAACCTGATGCTTGCCTTCACGATTACGGGAGAATTCAACCTAGGACAAAGTCTGATCAATTTTTTCTTCGTATCAGGCGGTGGTTTGCTGACCGGCTTTATTCTGGGATTTCTGATCTCGCAAGCCATTAGCTTGATCGATAATGCCCTGATCGAAACTACCCTGACTACCGTCTTAGCTTTCGGCTCATACATCCTTGCCGAACAATTCGGTGTAAGTGGCGTCCTGGCTGTTGTCGCCGCCGGTCTCGTTAGCGGAAATCTTGGCCCCCAACGCATGGCACCCACCACACGCATTCTGGTTTTCAATTTCTGGGATTATGCGGCTTTCCTGGCAAACTCTTTTGTATTCTTATTGATTGGCCTGCAAATTGATCTTAATATCCTACTTACTGACTGGAAAGCAATTTTATGGGCAATCCTGGCAGTGCTTGTATCCCGGGCTGCGTCTATCTATGGTTTATCCTGGATCGGACCGGGCATACCAATACGCTACAAGCATGTCCTCTATTGGGGAGGGTTGCGGGGAGCGATATCCCTAGCCTTGGCGTTAAGTTTGCCTCCGAGTCTGGGCCTGCAGGGCGACCAACTCAAGGTGATGGCATTCGGTGTTGTGCTCTTTACCCTATTGGTGCAAGGCTTGACCATGAAGCCGCTCATCCAACGCATGAACCTGATCGAGAAAAGCCACCCTCAGAAAGTCTACGAAAGCTTGCACGCCCAGGCAGTCATGTCGCGGACAGCTTATAAACGGCTGAGCACCATGTATCAAGATGGTTTGCTCTCCCGTCCAGTCTGGCAGCTGCTTTCTGAGCCGCTTGATTCTCATGCAAATTCCCTGGTGGATGCAGCCAGCAGGACCATGGAAGAGCATCCAGAGGTGGAGACTGATGAGTTAAATGCTGCCGTCAATGCTGCCCTGAACAGTGAACGGGCTGCTCTACAGCGTCTGCTGCGCGAGAACAAAGTCACAGAAGAGACCTATTCAAGACTGGCCCAGGACATTGACGCTGCCCTTACAGATAACCGCTCGAGTATTATCCGCTACCTGAAAACCCAATCCTTGGGCCAGATCCAAGAATTGATCACCGTTGTTGTCCAGGAAAATGATCTGCAGGAACTCAGCAAGCTCTTAGAGCCAGCTGGCTATCCAATCACTCATATTGCCAGTACTGGGGGATTCTTGGGGAGAAAAAACGCAACCCTGCTGATCGGCATACCTTCTGGAAAGAAAGCTGAGATCAAATCCCTGCTTGACAAAGCCAGATCTGCCATCAAGGACGCAGAACAGTCCGGGGCAGGTACTGAATCTAATCTATCACTGGGCATTGCAACCCTATTCAGTATCACCGTTGAACGCTACGAGGAGCTCTAGACCATGAAGATGATACTGGCAATAATGCCCACAAATATCAGCGATGATATATCCCAGAAATTGATCGACTCTGGATATCGAGTGACGAAATTTGCCTCCACTGCCGGATGGTTCAGCGGCGGCTCAACGACATTGATGCTAGCCGCAGATGCCAATCAGATCGAGAGGGCGTTGGAGCTGATTCGCAGTCAGGTGCCAGCTGAAGAGCCAGATCAGGACGCACCTCCCCGAATCACTATATATGTCCTGCCAGTCAAAAACATTGAGGGTGTATAAAATGAGCAAGAAAATGATCCTCGCTATCTTCGAAGAATTAGATTCCAGCACTGTGATGGATGCCCTGTCTGAGGCTGGCTACCCGGTAACCCTGATTGACACCACAGGTGGTATTTTGCGGCAAAAGAACAGCTCTTTAATGGTCGCTGTGGACCCAATAGATGTTGATAAGGCGATTGAGATAATCAGCGGAGAATGCCAGCCCAGCGCAAATCCATTCCAAAAAAGGGCGACAATTATGGTTCTGGGAGTAGATCACTTTGAACAAATACCCTGAATCAACTTGCGCCTTTCTAAATTGAAAATAACCAAAACGCCAATCTTGATCATTTCCAGAAATTCATCCCTAAACCTGGGTTATAATAAACTTCAGACTTCATCACCAATCAACGAACGAGGTATGCTTCCATGTGGTTACTAACAATTCGTGTACCTGGAAAAGAACCTCAAAAATACACCCTCAAACCCGGGGGTAACACAATAGGCAGGCATCCGAATAACGACATCGTGATTGCCGAACCTTCTGCATCCCGACAGCATGCCCGGATCGATTACAACCGCAGCACCGATACCGCGCTGCTGCAGGATCTTTCCAGCACCAACGGCACTTATATTAACCGCAGAAGACTATCATATACTTACCGGCTGCAGCATCTGGACATGATCCGCATCGGCAGTTCAACCATCAATGTGGTCATTCGCGGCACTGACGAGCCCCTAGACACAGTTAAAGGTCCACAGAAGTTTACTCGTGAAAGGCTCTTGGAAGCCCTCGATCATCACACAGTATTGATGTACCAAATATCCGAACGATTAAATACCGTATTAAACCTTGCGGAGTGTTTGGAAGAAATCGGCCATTTGATGAAGCAAGCCATGGGGGCGGATAAGTGCAAAGTAATTCTCAAAGAACAATTTGACAGAATGGAAGAATTCGGCTTCCCATCCACTTTGGCCAACTCAGCCATTAAAGAAAAGTCAGCCGTAGTAATCCCTGACATGGCGCAGAGCGACGCACAAACGGACAGCGACAGCGCCACCTTGCTAAAAATTCGCTCAGCATTATGCGTGCCGATTATGGCAGAGAACCAAGTGATCGGCTTGATTTATATGTACAAATCCCGGCCCGATGCCCGTCCGTTTACGAACACGGACCTCCAAGTCGCCATCGCAATCAGTCATCAGGCAGCTTTGACCATTCAGCGAGTCAATCTCCTCAATAAGGTTCAACAAGAACAAAGCCTCAGGCAGATGTTCCAGCGTTTTGTATCCCCCCAGGAAGTCGATTATGTGCTCAGGGACTACGATCTTCATGGCACTCTCCCCGGTTTAAAAGAGCGGAAGATCTCGGTTCTTTTCGCTGACATCGCGGATTCCACTGGGCTGGCAGAGGCTATGGGAGCTCAGGAGTTCGGAAAGCTGCTCAATAAATACTACCTGGAGATTACGAATATCATCTTCGAATTCAACGGGGTCGTTCGCTATCTGGGAGATGGTGTTCTATCAGTGTTCGGTATGTCGGATGACGGGGGAGATTATAAACAAAAAGCGGTTGAATCCAGTATCACCATTCTCAAGCGCATGCGTGATTTATCCAGTGAATTTGACCAGCCACTAAAGCTGCGCCTCAGCATCAAAGCCGGCCGGGCTGTAGTCGGCTATGTGGGCACACAGGAACGCGTCGAATTTACAGTCTTGGGCGATCTGGTCAATGTCGCAAAAGGCATGAATCCCTTTGCCAGTCCTAATAAGATTGTAGTCGGTGAAGAAACTTATCAGGCAGTTTCAGATGAATACAAGATGACAAAACTCGATTCTATCATTGTCAAAGGCAGGAAAGGTTCGGTAAAAATTTACGAGGTAGACATCGAAGATTTGTAAGTGTTTAACCTTTGAGCCGAAAATCCAGAGCACCCTGGTGGGTGCTCTGGATTTTTAATCTCCATTCTTGCAACCTGTTGAAAATTAATGAAAAGTCCTCAAAAACCATTCCGTGAAATAATCTCAATTGCAGCCGGCCATTTAACCCACGACTTCTTTACAGCCTTTCTGGCTCCCCTGCTGCCAACCATCATGGATTCCCTCGCAATCAATCTAACGACTGCCGGCATTCTGACCAGCATTGCTCAAATACCATCCATCCTCAACCCGCTCGTCGGTTATCTTGCTGACAAAAGAGGCGCTAAATATTTTGTGATATTCGCTCCAGCTCTTACTGCGACTTTCATGAGTTCGATTGGCTTGTCCTTTTCCTTCACTTCTTTGGCCGTTCTGCTATTCCTATCCGGGATAAGCTCCACACTCTTTCACGCTTCTTCCCCAGGTTTAGTCGCCAGTGCCTCCAAAGACAGAAAAGGTTTCGGCCTCAGCCTGTTTATGGCCGGTGGAGGTATTGGTCGAAGTTTAGGACCGGTCATTGTTGTCTGGGCGGTCGGTCTATGGGGGTTGACCGGCATCTATCGTTTGATGTTCATCGGTTGGGCAGTCAGCTTCGTCTTGTTGGTTCAATTCAGTAAAACATCGCTAAGACTAAAACCGAGGGGATCCTTGCGGGGAGACTTTCATCTTTTCCGGAAGTTCTTCCTCCCCTTAGCCCTGGTCCTCGTCTTTCGCTCCGCCCTGATAACATCCTTAAGCACTTACCTTCCGGTATTTATGGTAACCTCGGGTGCACCCCTCTGGCTGGCAGGAGCATCGCTATCAATTCTGGAGCTCGCTGGAGTAAGCGGTGCTTTGTTATTGGGTCCTGCCAGTGATCGAATCGGCAGAACCCGGGTCATCAACATTTCCATGGTTGTATCAGCCGTTTTGATCCCCATCTTGCTTGGTGTCGAAGGCTGGATCATATTTCCAATCTTGGCGCTTTTGGGATTTTTCAGTATCTCCACCGGAACAATTTTCATGGCATTGGTCCAAGATAATTTTCAAGACCACCCAGCTACAGGAAATAGCATTTTTATCCTGATCAGCTTTCTATCGAATGCCTTGATGCTGGTGATCATAGGTTTCCTTGGTGATCAGCTTGGTTTACGAACAGCCTACCTGATCAGTGCCGCCGTATCCCTGTTCTCCATCCCGGCACTGAAACTGCTTCCCGCAAAACAAAACCAGGATCAAAGTGACCATATTGCCTGAGAAATGGGAGCCCCGTTACCATGGCATTTTAATTATTTCTACTTAAATCAAAAACACCTTCCACAAAGAAGGTGTTTCAGCTCCCCGGGCGGGATTCGAACCTGCAACCTATCGGTTAACAGCCGACCGCTCTACCATTGAGCTACCGGGGAATTTTTACTGCGGCAAAATTATATACAGAGATGGGGACAGTGTCAAGCCATCTTGAGAGCAGGCAGTTTTTTGTCATTGATTGTCGTCTTCAAATGCGATAATAATAGACTTAACACAAACGTAGAGTGTCAGGTGTTTGACGGATAACTGCCTTAAATGTATAATCCGAGAGATATCTAACCAAGACATGGTGCTTGAATGGCATTAAAAGGCAATCTAAGAGATTTCTCCTTTTCGCAACTGCTGAATTTAATCAGTTTAGCGAAAAAAACGGGTACGCTTCAGGTCCATGGACCTGAAAAAGACGCATCCATTTCCTTCGAGGAAGGAAAACTGAGTTACGCCCAAAACAACGCAGCCGACAATGGTCTAGCCGCGATTCTTCTGCGCGGTGAAAAACTTACTGATAAACAATACCAGGTCATCAAAGAACGGGCCGATAACATCGGTGATAAAGAATTGGGTTTGATGCTGATCAATTCCAATTACGTAACGCAAGAAGAAATCCTCAACAGCCTCAAAAAAGAGTTCGTAGCCACTGCAAACGATCTTTTCACCTGGGAAGAGGGTATCTTCCATTTTGAGAATAATCTCAAGCCCTCGGCAGACAGGATTTCACTGCTGATCAATCTGGAGAATATCATCATCGAAGGATCCAGACAGCTTAAGGAGCTGGAACGCCTTCAGGATGAAATTCCCAGCCTTGATATGGCGCTGAAATTCACAGACAACCCAGGTACCAATATCCGGAATGTGAATTTGAGCGTGAAGGAATGGCGCGTTGTTTCATTCATCAATCCCAAGAACAGCATGAAGCAGATCGCGAAAACGACCAAATTGAACGATCTCGAATTCAGAAGGATTGTTTACAGCCTGATCCAGGCTGGGCTGGTAGAAATCGTTCGACCTGAGGGCGTCTCACCGCCAGCTCCCAAGATCCCGGCTCTGCCAGTAGAGGATACAGAAGAGCAGAAATCACTTGTAAACAGATTAATCACACGCATTCGGTCCTTGTAAGGAAGGTCGCTGCTAGTATTGTTTAAAGGGAATTCCCTATGCAAACAGTCAAAATGGTTGTCACCGGCCCATTCAGTTCAGGAAAAACTCAGTTTATTCAGACTGTGAGCGAAATAGATGTGGTCGCGACTGAACGAAAGATATCCTCTGAATCAGAAAGGATCAAAGAAACCACTACTGTTGCTATGGATTTCGGTCGGATTACAGTTGACGATGACCTCGTGCTGTACCTATTCGGAACCCCCGGTCAAAAAAGATTTGATTTCATGTGGGAGATCCTCTCGGAAGGTATGCTGGGTTTTGTAGTCATGGTTGACAGTTCCAGACCGGAAACCTTTCGGGAAGCACGCCGCATTCTGGAAACTTTCCGAGCATATGCGCCCACTCCCTATGTTGTAGCAGCTAATAAGCAAGATTTGGAAGATGCCTGGGAACCGGAAGATATGCGCATCGCCCTCCGGCTTTCACCTGACGTCAAACTCCTTCCCTGCATTGCCACGAACAAAGAGGAAGTTAAGAACGTTCTGCTAGAACTGCTTTACAGCATTTTAGAAAGAATGGAAAGCTGAGAAACTAGTTAGGGTTTTTTTCGATCACGGCATAGGAATATATTTCTTATGCCGTTTTTTTCTTAAATCTCGATACTCGATCAAGATTGCCCACACTCGCTTGGCCGCCTCTAGTTGGATGTTCAATGACATCTTCGAATCTCCCCGCTCTCGGTCAGCAAAGTAGATCGGAATTTCCTTCATACGATAGCCCTTTAAATACGCCAGATAAGCCATTTCTACTTGGAATGCATATCCTTGTGATTTGACACGTTCCAACGGGATTCCCAGCAATGTTTCTCTGCGCCACGCTCTGAATCCGCCAGTCACATCTAAGATAGGCATTCCCAGGATGATCCGGGCATAAAAATTCCCAAAAGATGACAGGCTTTTCCGCCAAGCTGCCCACCTCTCATCCAACTTTCCCCCTTCAACATAACGTGATCCAATGACCAGATCTACTTGATCCAAATTATCCAGAAGTTCTAGGACTTTCTGTGGATCGTGAGAAAAGTCAGCATCCATCTGGACGATGGCTTCAGCTTCGTTATCCAGGCTTATCTGGAAACCTTCCAAATAAGCAGTTCCTAATCCCTTTTTTCCTTCCCTGTGGAGCACTTGCAGTTTGGATCCATAAGTGGTTTTAAG
>JARROG010000043.1:0-17557 GCA_037384185.1 Anaerolineales bacterium
GGTGGGGACGACGTCAAGTCAGCATGGCCTTTATGTCCCGGGCTACACACACGCTACAATGGCCGGTACAATGGGTAGCAAAGTCGCGAGGCGAAGCCAATCCTCAAAACCGGTCTCAGTTCGGATTGCAGTCTGCAACTCGACTGCATGAAGCCGGAGTTGCTAGTAAACGCGCGTCAGCAATAGTGCGTTGAATACGTTCCCGGGTCTTGTACACACCGCCCGTCACGTCATGGAAGCTGGTAATACTTGAAGTCGGTATCTTAACTCTCACGAGACGGAGCTGGCGAGGGTAGGACCGGTGACTGGGACGAAGTCGTAACAAGGTAGGTGTACCGGAAGGTGCGCCTGGATCACCTCCTTTCTAGGGAGTAACTGAGTTTGAGTCTCCGGACTTGAGCTCCACTCTAGATGTACCAAAAACCAAAAAAATCCTTGACGGTGTCAAGGTTGTCTCTGAGATTGGCTGACAGCGGTTTTCTATCACTATTGAGCTGTTGAGGTCGCTGGATGGGCCTGTAGCTCAGTTGGTTAGAGCACTGTGCTGATAACGCAGGGGTCACTGGTTCGAATCCAGTCAGGCCCACTCCCCCGCCAAACGGGGATGTAGCTCAGCTGGGAGAGCACCGCCTTTGCAAGGCGGGGGTCAGGGGTTCGAGTCCCCTCATCTCCACAGAGAGAGAGATTGTGCAAGAGAGGAAAGGACAAAAATTTGGCTGACAATCTGAAGGACAAATAATAATCCAGGGGAGCATTTCTTAAGGGATCTAACAGCCCGGCGAAATGCCGGGCTGTTTTGTCCACAGAAGCCAAATCAATCGATTGCCTGCCAGTGCGTATTCCTGATTTTCGAATGAGGAATACCCACCGACAGACAAAGAAAGAAGTCAGTCGGGACCGTACCTTAAAAACTGAATAGAAACTGCGAATAAATATCGATTTCTCCGCATCACAAGTTAAGCTACTAAGTGCTTACGGTGGATGCCTTGGCGTTCAAGTGCCGATGAAGGACGTGGGACACTGCGATAAGCCTCGAGGAGCCGTGAACAGGTGCTGATCCGAGGATTTCCGAATGGGGAAACCCGCTGTGGAAAAACCACAGCATCCTTTGACTGAATACATAGGTCTTAGGATGGGAACCTGGGGAACTGAAACATCTTAGTACCCAGAGGAAAAGAGATTATTCCCTGAGTAGTGGCGAGCGAAAGGGGAACAGCCCAAACCGGCTGCGTTTACGTGGCCGGGGTTGTAGGGCCTGATCTATAGAAGTTACAAATTGTCTTGTTAGCAGAAAGGTGTGAAAAAGCCTACCAGAGAGGGTTAGAGTCCCGTAAGCGAAAACATGACAACTTCTTTCAGGTACCCTGAGTACAGCCAGACACGCTAATTTGGTTGGAATCCGGGAAGACCACTTTCCAAGGCTAAATACACTTGATGACCGATAGCGTAATAGTACCGTGAGGGAAAGGTGAAAAGTACCCCGTTAAGGGGAGTGAAATAGAACCTGAAACCGTGAGCATATAATCTGTCGGAGGACTATGACGGAAAGGCGTTGGCGCAAGTCAATAGCCGCCGTAATGTCTGACGGCGTGCCTTTTGGAGAATGAGCCTGCGAGTTAATCTCAGTCGCTAGGTTAAGGGAGTAACACCCGGAGCCGGAGCGAAAGCGAGTCGTCTTAATAGGGCGCGAGTGGCTGGGATTAGACACGAAACCAAGTGAGCTACCCATGGTCAGGGTGAAGCGGGTTTAACCACCCGTGGAGGCCCGAACCTTTCAGCGTTGCAAAGCTGCAGGATGAACTGTGGGTAGAGGTGATATGCCAAACGAACTTGGAGATAGCTTGTTCTCTCCGAAATAGCTTTAGGGTTAGCGTCATGTGTTGAGTATTGGAGGTAGAGCACTGGACGGGTAAGGGGGCTTGTCGCCTACCGATCCTAACCAAACTCCGAATGCCAATACTTTAAGCATGGCAGTTAGACTGTGGGAGATGAGTTTCATAGTCAAAAGGGAAAGAGCCCAGACCATCAGCTAAGGTCCCTAAGTGTAAACTGAGTGGAAAACGAAGTAGGACTACTGAGACAACCAGGAGGTTGGCTTAGAAGCAGCCATTCCTTGAAAGAGTGCGTAACAGCTCACTGGTCAAGTGGTCTTGCGCGGAAAATTTACCGGGGCTAAGTTTACCACCGAAGCTATGGGTTTCAGCCATTAGGCTGGAGCGGTAGGAGAGCGTTCTGTCAGCAGTGAAGGTCGACCGTGAGGACGGCTGGAGCGGGCAGAAGTGAGAATGCAGGCATGAGTAGCGTAAAACATGTGAGAAGCATGTTCGTCGAATATCTAAGGTTTCCGATGCCAGGTCAATCCGCATCGGGTTAGTCGGTCCTTAGCCGAGGCCGGGAGGCGTAGGTGATGGACATCCGGTCAACATTCCGGAACTACTTAGAGGGAGTGATGGGGCAACGCAGGGTGGTAGGCCAGCCTACAATTGGATGTAGGTGGAAATGTGTAGGCGTTGAGGTCCGTAGGAAAATCCGCGGACTGAGCTGAGGCATGAGTGCGAGTCCATGAGACAGAAGTGGTTAATCCATGCTGCCAAGAAAAACCTCTAAACGTTGAACTCTAAGTACCCGTACCGCAAACCGACACTGGTAGATAGGTAGAGTATACCAAGACGAGCGAGAGAACTTTCGTTAAGGAATTCGGCAAATTCACCCCGTAACTTCGGGAGAAGGGGTGCCCTCTGTTGTGACAGATTTTCATCTCGAGCATATGAGGGCCGCAGTGAACAGGCTCTGGTGACTGGTTACCAAAACCACAGGTCTCTGCTAAGTCGTAAGACGATGTATAGGGGCTGACGCCTGCCCAGTGCCGGAAGGTTAAAGGGAAGAGTTAGCTGGTCTTCGGATCAGCGAAGCTTAGAACTCAAGCCCCGGTGAACGGCGGCCGTAACTATAACGGTCCTAAGGTAGCGAAATTCCTTGTCGGGTAAGTTCCGACCCGCACGAATGGCGTAACAATCGGAGCACTGTCTCAACGAAAGACTCGGTGAAATTGAAGTACGCGTAAAGATGCGCGTTACCCGCAGCAGGACAAAAAGACCCCGTGGAGCTTTACTGTAGGCTGCCATTGTGTTTGGACATGGTTTGTGCAGGATAGGTGGGAGGCTTTGAAGCCGGAGCGCTAGCTTCGGTGGAGCCGCCACTGGAATACCACCCTTATCATGTTTAGGCCCTAACTCTGATCCGTTATCCGGATCGAGGACAGTGTCAGCTGGGCAGTTTGACTGGGGCGGTCGCCTCCGAAAAGGTAACGGAGGCGCCCAAAGGTTCCCTCAGGTTGAATGGAAACCAACCAAAGAGTGTAAAAGCATAAGGGAGCTTGACTGCAAGACATACACGTCGAGCAGGGACGAAAGTCGGGTTTAGTGATCCCATGATACCGTGTGGAAGGGTCATGGCTTACCGGATAAAAGCTACCCCGGGGATAACAGGCTAGTCTGGTCCAAGAGTTCACATCGACGACCAGGCTCGGCACCTCGATGTCGGCTCATCGCATCCTGGGGCTGGATAAGGTCCCAAGGGTTGGGCTGTTCGCCCATTAAAGCGGTACGCGAGCTGGGTTCAGACCGTCGTGAGACAGGTCGGTCTCTATCCGCTGTGGGCGTAAGGAATTTGAGAGGAGCTGCTCCTAGTACGAGAGGACCGGAGTGGACAGACCTCTGGTGTGCCAGTTGTTCCGCCAGGAGCATCGCTGGGTAGCTACGTCTGGCAGAGATAACCGCTGAAAGCATCTAAGCGGGAAACTCGCCTCAAGATTAGATTCCTCATCCCGTTAAGGGAGTAAGACCGCAAGAAGACTACTTGCTAGATAGGCGTGCGAGTGTAAGCACAGCAATGTGTTCAGCTTAGCCGTACTAATGGTCGAGGGCTTATACTGTGGTGCGGAGAACTCGCTATTTATTCCATTTCTATTCAGTTAGGTACACCTTAACATGTGAATTAAGTTCTTGGTGATTCTAGCGGCAAGGGTACACCTGGTCCCATCCCGAACCCAGTAGTTAAGCTTGCCAGCGCCGATGGTACTTGAGGGGCAGCCCTCTGGGAGAGTTGGTCATTGCCAAGAACTTTTTTCTTTTTAAGTTAAAAAGGGACGAGATCCTTTTAAAGGATCTCGTCCCTTTTTTTGTTAGATCCGGCTGAATACTAATTCCAAGACAATTCGGCCGATGCCTGCCTTCCTGAGCTCGCTACAACCGATGATCCAGGTTCTCCTGTCTGCCGTAACTGTAGAAATCAAAAAACGCCCCGGGCCGCTTTGGCCCAGGGCGTTCAGTGGGTTAAAACTCAGCTTTCGCTTTAGGCAGCTTCCTTCTCCAGGCTGTAGTCCATCTCAGCCATCTGCTCGTAGATCGACCAGCGCTTGTCAACTTCCTGCTGGGCCTCTTTCATGAGCATCTCTGCCCGTTCCTCGTTGCTCTTCAGCAGGGAGCGGTAGCGCAGCTCGTTGTAAGCATATTCCATCAATGGAATGCTGGGAGCTTTGGAGTCCAGCTGGAGCGGGTTCTTGCCCTCTTCCGCTCGATCCGGATTGAAGCGGTACAGCGGCCAGATCCCGGACTTGACTGCCAGATCCTGCTGATTGAGCCCTTTGGACATATCAATGCCGTGCTCGATGCAGGGGCTGTAGGCCAGGATCAGGGAAGGTCCATCAAAAGCCTCCGCTTCCCGGAAAGCCTTGAGTGTCTGAGTGTCGCTGTGTCCCATCGCCACCTGGGCGACGTATACGTAGCCGTAGTTGATGGCCATCATCCCCAGATCCTTGCGGGGGATGCCTTTGCCGCTCTCAGAGAAGCGGGCAACTGCTCCCAGTGGAGTTGCCTTGGAGGATTGTCCGCCAGTGTTGGAGTACACCTGAGTGTCCAGAACCAGCACATTGACGTTCCGTCCGGATGCCAGGACATGGTCCAGGCCTCCGTAGCCGATGTCATAAGCCCAGCCATCACCGCCGACGATCCAGACATCTTTGCGGATCAACTTGTCAGCTACGCTGAGCAGGTCGGTTACCTTCCGGCCTTTCTGCCCTTTCATTATTTCCCGCAGCTTTTCGATGCGAGCTCGCTGCTCGTTGATCCCGGCTTCATCGCTTTGGTCCGCGTTGAGGATCTCGTCAACCAGGTCCTGTCCGATCACATCTGTGAACTGGACGAGCAGTTCCTTGGCATAGGCTTTTTGCTTATCGACTGTCAGGCGCATGCCCAGACCAAATTCGGCGTTGTCCTCAAAGAGCGAGTTGCTCCAGGCAGGACCCCGGCCGTCCTCATTGGCTTTCCAGGGTGTAGTGGGCAGGTTGCCGCCGTAAATCGAAGAACAACCGGTTGCATTGGCGATCAAACTGCGGTCGCCATACAGCTGGCTGAGCAGTTTGACATAGGGAGTCTCACCGCAGCCAGCGCAGGCACCAGAGAACTCGAACAGCGGTTCAAGGAATTGAGAATCCTTGGGTCGGGTCAGTTTCAGCGTGGTCCGATCCGGATTGGGGATCGCCTTGAAGAATTCCCAGTTTTCTGCTTCCTGCTCGCGGATTGGAGCTTGTTCAACCATCCGCAGGGCAGGATCCTCGATGTCAGTTTTCGGACAAGCCTCAACACAAAGAGAACATCCGGTGCAATCTTCTGGCGCAACCTGGATGGTGAATTTCATACCTTTGAATTCACGACCGTTGGCGTCGATGGACTTGAAGGTTATTGGTGCGTCTTCCAGAAGCTCGGCGTCGTAAACCTTGGGTCGGATGACCGCGTGGGGGCAGACAAAGGCGCATTTGTTGCACTGAATGCAGGTGTCTGGATTCCAGGCGGGGATTTCAAGAGCGATGTTGCGTTTTTCGTATTGTGTTGTTCCGGTAGGGAACGTGCCGTCTGCTGAGAAAACGCTGACTGGCAGGCTGTCGCCTTCACCCTTGATGATAGTCCCGATCACGTCCTTGACAAATTCAGGTGAATCTTCAGGGACTGGGGGACGCATTTTTATGTCGCTGTCCGCCTTGGTGGGCAATTCGACTTTATGCATATTTTCAAGGGCTTGATCCACGGCAGAGAAGTTCATCTTGACGACATCCTCGCCTTTCTTGCCGTAACTCTTCCGGATCATCTTCTTGATTTCTTCAATAGCCTGATCCTTGGGCAGTACACCACTGATCGCGAAGAAACAGGTCTGCATGACAGTGTTGATGCGGCTGCCCAGGCCGACCTCGTCCGCGATCTTATAAGCGTCAATGATGTAGAAGTCAGCTTTCTTCTCCATCAGGGCTTCCTGGAAGGATTCCGGCACCTGTTCCCAGATTTCATCCGGTCCATAGGGGCTGTTCAGCAGGAAGGTTCCTCCTGGTTGCAGGGATTTCACCATGTCGATCTGCTCCAGGAAGCTGAACTGGTGGCAGGCTACGAAATCCGCCTGGCCGCTTTCAATCAGATATGGCGCCTTGATGGGCTCGGGTCCGAATCTCAAGTGCGAGATGGTTTTTGCCCCGGCCTTTTTCGAATCGTAAACAAAGTAGCCCTGGGCGTAGTTATCAGTCTGGGTACCGATGATCTTGATGGAGTTTTTATTACCGCCCACCGTGCCATCTGAACCCAATCCGTAGAACATAGCCCGGATGACCTTATCTCCCTCGATCAGGAAGCAGGGGTCGTAGTCCAGGCTGGAGTTCGTGACATCATCATTGATCCCGATCGTGAAGTGATTCTTGGGGAGCTTCTTGGTCATCTCGTCAAAGATCCCCTTAACCATGCCGGGAGTGAATTCCTTGGAGGACAAACCGTAGCGCCCGCCGATTACCCGGGGAGCTTCCTTGAAGGGGGCGATGCCCTCTGCCATGGTTTCTGCTATCTCAGAAGCCATGGCTCACGATCACTCGCTCGGCGTCTTCCGCGCCTTCGTAATCGAACAGGTTGTACTCTCTTCCGGTAAGCTTCTTGAACTTGTCCATGACTCCCTGGACGATCTCAGGTGCTTTGTCGTAATAGGGATTCACCGTTTCCCGGGCCTGGAAGAAAACATCCGGATTCTGGGCAGTGCCCCGGATTACAGGATTATCGGGATTCAAGGCCCGCTGGCGGTGAGCCATGACGGCATCTTCTGAGATCATCTCTTCCAGCACCTTGTCAGGCAGCATCTCAACTTTATTGATCTCGTGAGAAACCCGGAAACCATCAAAAAAGTGCAGGAAGGGGATGCGGGATTCCAGGCTGGCAGCCTGGGAGATGACCGCAAAATCATGGGCTTCCTGGACAGAGCCAGACCCGAGCATTCCGAAACCAGTCGAGCGGGCGGCCATCACATCAGAGTGATCCCCGAAAATGGACAGGGCCTGGGCTGCAATGGATCGAGCCGCAATATGGAATACAGTCGCGGTCAGTTCGCCGGCGATCTTGTACATATTGGGGATCATCAGCAGCAAACCCTGAGATGCTGTGAAGGTGGTTGTCAAGGCACCTGCCTGCAGTGCGCCGTGTACTGCACCGGCGGCTCCACCTTCTGCCTGCATTTCCATTACATCGGGGACTGTGCCCCAGATGTTCTTCTGGCCTTTTGCTGACCAGGCGTCAGCGTGTTCACCCATGGGTGAGGATGGAGTGATCGGATAGATCGCGATCACTTCGTTGATTTTATGAGCAACTGCAGCGACTGCTTCGTTGCCGTCAATCATGCGTATTTCTTTCGACATAAACTTAACTCCTATAAGCTAGGAAAGTGAACAAATTTCACGTGTTTGTAAGATGGGCCTTTGGCGGAGACCCAATCACCCATTATAAACCATTTTCCCCCTGGCGGTAGTCTTTCTCTATGAGGTAGTTAACCCGCGGGATATGACATTCTCCCCGTATTTTTCCCGCAATTCCTGGAGTGTTTTTTCGAGTTTGAGGTCTTTTTGGACCTCTGTGTCCCACAAACCCAGCTGATGGCCCTGGGTGTCCAGGTTATGCACACCTATACCGATCAACCGCACCAGATTGCCTTCCTCCCAAACCTGGTCTAGCAGCTCGTAGGCAGCGTTCCGAATCTCGTCTAAGTCATTCGTGCTGTAGGGTAGGGTTGTTTGCCGGGTCAAGGTAGTGAAATCCTTCCAGCGGAGTTTTAGCTGGACTGTCCTGCCGCGCAGATTGTCCTTCTTGAGCCGCCGAGATACCTTGCTGGAGAGCGCTCGAACCTGCTCCTGCAGTTCGCTTTTCCGCCCCAGGTCATTGGCAAAGGTTCGTTCGTTGCTGACAGATTTCACTCCCCGCTCGGTAACGATCCCCCTTTTGTCTATCCCTTTAGAACGCAGAGAAAGCTCGTAGCCGTGTTTGCCGAATTTATCGGCCAGTTCCAGGTCAGGATAGGATGCCAGGTCCCCGATGGTTTCGACGCCCAGCAATTCCAACCTGGCTTTGGTTTTCGGCCCCACACCCCAAAGCATCTCCACCGGTAGGGGAGCCAGGAACTGCCGTTCCTCACCGCAATCGAATTTGGTAGATCTAATTCTTTGAGAATTGCCTGCTGCAGCTGGCTGCCGACCTGTTTCGGGGAAACACCCAATCCGCTGATATCCAGGAAAGCCTCATCAATCGAGATCTGCTCGATCTGGTCCGTAAAGCTTCTTAACCTCTCCATCACCAGCCGGGAATAATGGCTGTAATCGCCGTGGTTCCTGGAAACCAGGATCAAGTCCGGACAAAGCTGCAGCGCTTTGGCGGCCGGCATGGCGGACCGTACTCCCAGCTTTCGGGCTGGGTCAGAGCAGGAGGTGACCACACCCCGTCCGCTCGGTGAACCACCAACGGCAAAAGCCTTCCCACGCAGGGAGGGATCCTTGATCTCTTCCACTGCGCAGAAGAAAGCATCCAGGTCTAAATGAAGGATCACGCGGGAAGGCGCCATAGGACTGAGCTATTCCTGGGAACTATAAGGTTTACGGAGCTGGATTGGGTTGGTTTTTTCCCGGACTTGAAGGTTGATGATTTCTACAAAGACAGAAAAACCCATGGCAAAGTAGATATATCCTTTGGGGATATGAACGCCCAGCCCGTCGGCTACCAATGAGAATCCTATCAGCAGCAGGAAACTGAGAGCCAAGATCTTCAAGGTGGGGCGTTGGTTCACAAAATCACTGATCGGGCCGGAAGCGAAGAGCATGATGGCTACAGCGATTACTACCGCTGCGATCATGATTGAGACCTCGTCCACCATACCAACCGCGGTGATCACAGAATCGAGAGAGAAGACCACGTCCAGCAGCATGATCTGGAATACAACAGCAGTCAGGGTAGCAGGGACCTGTTCGGAAGCGTGCCCCTCTTCTCCTTCCAGGCGTTCGTGGATCTCAAAAGTGCTTTTTCCAAGCAGGAACAAACCGCCTACAATCAAGATCAAATCCCGACCGGAAAATTCATGGGAGAGCACGCTGAAAAGGGGGGAGGTCAAGCGGGTCAACCAGGCAATAGAGAACAGCAGCAGGATCCTGGTCAGCATGGCCATGAGCAGGCCAAGCTGCCTTCCTATTTTCTGCTGGTCGCCCGACAGTTTGCCCGCCAGGATAGAAATGAAGACGATATTGTCAATGCCCAGCACGATCTCCAGCGCAGTCAACGTCAGGAGGGCGATCCAGGTCTCTGGTGAAGTAATCCAGTCCATGTTCAAATCCTTTGATTTAGATAAAAGCTGTATTCCAGGTTGTGATGATGATTGCGTTTTTCGTGATGTTGAGGTCTATGCCAGTGCTCCGGCAAATACTTCCAGGGGATGAATAGCCGCTCGATCTGTAGTGTGAGCGATCTGTTCCCGGCAGGAGGTCCCGGATGCGCAGATTATGGTATCCTGGGCAGCTTCCCTGATGCGGGGAGCCAGGCCGAGCTCTGCGATTTCCAGCGAAAGCTGGTAGTGCTCTGTCTCATACCCGAAGGCTCCTGCCATTCCGCAGCAGCCAGCTTCAACCTGCTCCACGGTGCAGTTGGGTATTAAGCGGAGTAATTCCAGAACCTGTTCCGTACCAAAATTGGCTTTCTGCTGGCAGTGGCCGTGGTAGAGGACCTGCCGTGTTTGGCTGTCAAAGTTGAAGTGGATTCTCCCCGCCCTGACCGCTCTTACCAGGAAGTCTTCTGCCAGCATGGTCAGGCGGCTTACCTGATTGCTCAGCTCACCGGGCACCAATTCTTGATATTCCTTTTTCAGCATCACCAGCACGCTCGGTTCACAGCCGATGATGGGAACTCCAGCAGCAGCATAAGGTTCCAGCAGTTCCAGGTTCTTACGAGCCAGGCGTCTTGCCTTTTTCAAGTCTCCCTTGGAATAGGCAGGTCGGCCGGAATCGACTTTGCCTTTGAGAACGATCAAATCCAGCCCGGCTTTTTCGAAGATTTTCACCAATGCCTGCCCGATCCAGGGGTAGTTATATTCCAGATAGGTGTCATAGAAGAACACCGCTTTATCCCGGGCAGCCGGTTGAGACTCCTGTCCGTTCTCAGCGTACCAGTTCGTAAAGGTTTGTTTGGCGAAGGCCGGCAGCTGGCGTTCAGGATGGATTCCCAACAGTGACACCAACCTCCCTGCCGGAGAGGACAGGAAGGGGTTGACCAGGAAAGCGAACGGCTGGGCCAGCTGGCTGACCTCAGCGATGTTGGCGAAGAACAGGGACCTGAGCGGGATGCCTTTGTTTTGATAATACTGGTATAGAAATTCCGCTTTGAGTTTGCTCATATCCACTGTAGATGGACATTCGCTCAGACAGGCCTGACAGGAAAGGCACAGCTCCAGCGTGGAATATAATTCTTGTGAGGAGAGACCCTGAGGCCCCAGTTTGCCGGAGATCGCAGCCCGGAGCATGTTGGCTCGACCGCGAGTGCTGTGTTGTTCATCCCGGGTTGCCTGGAAGCTGGGGCACATCACACCTCCCTCTAGCTGCCGGCAAACACCAGCTCCATTGCACATCTCCACCGCTCTGTCAAATCCCAGATTGGACTCGAAGCTGAGCAGGGTTTGCTGTGGTGTTTGTTTCGCCTGGTATTCTGGGCCGTAACGAAGCAGGTCTGTCCGATCCATCGCTGGTGGATTAATGATTTTTCCCGGATTGAGCAGGTACTCAGGATCAAAGAGCTCCTTGATTTCTTGAAAGGCTTTGGTCAGTTCCGGTCCAAACAGCTGAGAGGAGAATTCCCCCCGGGCAAAGCCCTCCCCATGCTCGCCGCTGATCGTGCCGTTGAATTTCAGCACCAGCTCGAGGGATTTTTCAGCCAGCTGACGCATCTGGCGGAGGCCTTCGGAGCTCTTTAAGTTTACCTGGGGCCGGATGTGCAGACAGCCTGCGCTGGCGTGAGCGTAAAAGGCCATCTCGCCCACACCGATTTCCTCGGCAAAATCCCGGAGTTCCAGCGCATAAGCAGGGAGATGCTCAATCGGAACCGCGGCATCCTCAATGAAGGTGGTTGGTTTGGCGTCCCCGGGTTTGCTCTGCAAAATGCCCAGCCCGACTTTGCGGGCTTTCCATATTTTCGCCTGATCAGCTGGATCGATCAACACCGCTGTGGGTCCGAAGCGGCCCAGGATGCGCTCTTTGCCAATCAGTCCAGTTAATTCATCTCCCTGGTATTCAACAGCCAGCACTGCTGCGGGATCGCCTGTGATGGACTCCAGGAGCGGCAGGTAGGCCGGGTTGGCACGCGCCAGACGGATGAGCATGCGGTCGATCAATTCCACAGCGCTCGGATTGGTCTCCAGGATCTGGGGGACAACTTCCAGGGCGGCTTTCAGCTCCGAGAAATGGATCAGGTAGAGAGTTTTGAAAGCTGGGACGGGAACCAAATTCAATTTGGCAGAGGTGATAATCCCCAGAGTTCCTTCTGACCCTGCCAGTAGTAGAGCAGGGTTGAGGTCTTCCTGCTGGGCGAGAATCTGGAGATTATAGCCCGCCACACTGCGGAAGGTTTTCGGATAGTTTGCAGCGATCTGGTTTTGATAGTGATTGAGAATGTCAGGTATACCGCGGTAGATTCTGCCTGCCAGGGTAGTCCGCTGCCGCAGGGAAATCAACTGATCTTCATGCAGGCTGCCAAAACGGATTGTGGAACCGTTTGAAAGCACAGTATCAGCTTCCAGCAGATGGTCATGGGCCATCCCGTAAAGGATGGAATGCGCCCCGGTGCCGTTATTTCCCAGCACGCCACCCATGGTTGCTCTTTCAGCGCTGGCAGGATCAGGGCCGAAAGCCAGCTGATGTTTTTTCAGCCACTTATTGAGTGAACCCAGCACCACGCCGGGCTGTACCTCTACAGACCGTTGCTGAGGATCGAAGGAGGTGATCTGATCCATATAGCGCGAAAAATCCAGGATCAAAGCTTGCCCGATAGCCTGGCCGGCCAAGCTGCTCCCACCTCCCCGGGGTAGAATCGGAATCCGGTGTTCTGCAGCGATCTCCACCGCTGCAGAGACCTGGCTGGCATCCTTCGGCCAGGCTACTCCCAGGGGCATTGTTTGGTAGATGCTGGCGTCTGTGCTGTACAGCAGGCGAGTTGTATGGTCGTCCTTCAACTCCAGACCCGCCCGGTTAAGTTCGTTTTTGAAATCTCCGGATAAAACCGGAGTTGAGCTCGATTTTTGCATGAGGGTAGTATACCAAAGAACCTCTCTGGTACTGAAATACCCTCCTTTCTATCCTCCCTTCCCTAGATGAAATATCCCGCTAGAAATCGGTGTATAATTTTTACAAGATTGTGATCAACCCTGGCCAAGGAGACTGCATGTCTGATCCGCAGGATTGGGATGAATTTCAGAAGGACTTGGAACGTTGGGAACGGGAAACTCTCCAGGAAAGCCTTGATCGTTTTCCTGAACGGCGCAGTCAGTTCATCACAACCTCATCTGAACCTGTAGAGCGGCTTTATACTCCAGCAGATTTGCAGCAGAAAGATTATTTGGAGGAGATTGGATTCCCCGGTCAATATCCATTTACCCGGGGTGTGCATCCCACGATGTACCGCTCCCGGCTGTGGACCATGCGCATGTTTGCTGGATTTGGCACTGCTGAGGAAACCAACCAGCGTTTCCGATATCTGCTTGACCAGGGTCAGACCGGTCTGTCGATCGCCTTTGATATGGCGACGCTGATGGGCTACGATACTGATGCGCCAGAAGCTGAAGGAGAGTTCGGCCGTTGTGGTGTTGCTGTTTCCTCGCTGCGGGATATGGAAATCCTTCTGGATGGGCTGCCCTTGGACCAGGTATCCACCAGCATGACGATCAACTCACCGGCGGCGGTAATCTGGGCTATGTATATTGCTGCTGCCGAGAACAGGGGAATCGGACGTGAACAGCTGCGGGGTACCATCCAGAACGATATATTAAAGGAATACATCGCCCAGAAAGAATACATCTTTCCACCTGAACCATCCATGCGGTTGGTCACAGATACCATTGAATTCGGCTCGGACCAGGTTCCACTCTGGAACACCATCAGTATCTCTGGCTACCACATCCGGGAAGCCGGTTCCACCGCAGCCCAGGAGCTGGCCTTTACGCTGGCGGACGGGCTGGAATACGTCCGCTGGGCATTGGACCGGGGGTTGGATATCGATGACTTTGCTCCCCGATTGTCTTTTTTCTTCAATGCCCATAACGATTTTTTTGAGGAAATCGCCAAGTACCGGGCAGCCCGCCGCATCTGGGCCAGGGAGATCCGGAACACATTTCAGGCGAAAAACCCCCGATCCTGGTTGATGCGCTTCCATACCCAGACAGCCGGGGTTTCGCTGACGGCCCAGCAGCCAGAGATCAATATTGTCAGGGTAGCGATCCAGGCTCTGGCGGCAGTCCTGGGAGGTACCCAATCTCTGCATACAAACAGTATGGATGAAGCGCTTGCCCTGCCTTCCGAGCATGCAGTCACAGTGGCTCTGCGTACCCAGCAGATCATTGCCCAGGAATCCGGGGTGGTGAACAGCGTGGATCCCCTGGGCGGATCTTATTTCCTCGAAGCCCTGACCGACAAGATGGAATCCCAGGCCTACCGATATTTTGATAAAATAGAATCTCTGGGTGGTGTGCTGCCTGCTATCAACAGGGGTTTCTTCCAGGGAGAGATTTCAGACTCAGCCTACCGCTATCAAAGGGAGATTGACCAGCAGATTCGCAATGTAATCGGGGTGAATGTCCATCGGGAAAGCAAAGAGCCTGAGATCCCGCTGCTGCGAATAGACCCGGATGGTTATCAAAATCAGATTTCGCGCATCAAACAGCTGAAAACGGAACGCGACAGCGGACGCGTCGGACAGGCTCTGGATCGGCTGCGGATTGCCTGTCAGGGCACAGAGAACACTATGCCCTATCTGCTTGACGCTGTCCATGCTTATGCAACACTGGGTGAGATCACTGTGGTTATGAAAGACGTATTCGGTGTTTACCGGGAAGAAAACTGGATCTAAAGGATGAAGACGTGACTGATCTTAAATTCACACCATTGGAAGAACTGTCCTATGAAGACGCTCTCGAGGAGCTTGAGGAGTTGGTGCACATGCTCGAGGCCGGAGATAAAAATCTCGAGACCACACTGCTCTATTTTGAACGAGGACAGAAACTGGCTTCTTATTGTATTTCCCTGCTGGACGAGGCAGAATCCAAAGTGGAAGAACTCACGAAGGGGGAAGATGACTCTGCTTGAGTTCCTTTTCTATAATCCTATTCTGCTGGCAGCCTTGATCGCCTGGGCCACAGCTCAGATCCTCAAAGTACTGCTTGAATTGATTATTCTAAAAAGGTGGAATTGGGCTTTGCTCTTTCAGGCAGGGGGGATGCCCAGCTCCCATTCGGCGATGGTCAGCGCCACTGCTTTAAGCGCTGGTTTGGTTGTGGGATTTGACAGCGCGGTATTTGCAGTAGCTACAGTGCTGGCAATGATCGTGATTTATGATGCCACCGGCGTCCGCCGGGAGGCTGGCCGCCAGGCGGTCTTGATCAACAGCATGATTGAGGAGCTCAGCAAAGGAAAATTTCCCCCCCAGGAAAAACTTAAAGAAATGCTCGGCCATACTCCAGGTGAGGCCGTCCTCGGTACTCTTTTGGGTTTGACGATTGGTTTAATAATCGGTTTATTACGGGTTTGAGCCCTGGACTGCGATCAGCCCTGCCCTCCATTTTCAAGAAGCACCCGTTCAGGTCCCAGCGGATCGATTTCCCAGGGATAAATGATATAGGCGTCTGTGATAGCGCCATAATAATCCGGCTGGTACTTCAGTAAATTCCGGTAGGGGTTGAAATGTAGCACGCAGGTGCAGGGAGAACCGCCGACGTATTCCACCTGCTTCTTGATCGCCCAGGTGGTCCGCCCGGACCCCCAGGCGTTGTTTACCACCAGGACCTTCTTCCCAACCAAATCATCTGTCTCTGGAAAAAGCAGAAAGGTAGGCCAGGTGAACAACTTGGCTTTTTCAAGATCTGCTTCGGGTGGGAATTCTACCTTGGAAACATAGAGATCATCGATACCGGTGGCAGCGGCCAGGATTCCCGCCGGGATGACTCCCTTAGGAGTGATCATGATGATCGAATCAAATTCGGTTTCAAATTGGGAGGGAATCAGCGATACCAGTTTGTATACTTCCCGCCAGGATATGAACTCTTTCCGCGGTTGGACCATGAAATACTGCTCCTGCTTCTCTATTCATCAATTATAGCAAGTTAAATTCCCGGCGGAGAAGTGATATTTATCTAAATCAGGCCAGCGTGGTTTTCCAGTGCAAGGTCTGTTTGGCTGCCATTTGTGTCAATCGCTGTGAGAGCTGGAACTGTCGGGGATTTCTGCCGCAGCGTTTTCAAGGATCTGGAAACCCTTATCCAGCAGGTCCCGGATAGCCTGAAGATCTGGATGACCACTTACCAGCTGTTTTGCCAGTGAGGCCCGGATACCGCTGGCTTGATGAGCCCAGGCAGAGTCTGCAGAAATCCTCTCGAGCCGGCTGAGTAATAGTTCGGCTTTGTATTGCAGCTTGTTGTCCATGTTACCGATATTGTACCCATTCAACCAAGAAATATGGCACAATATAGATGAGGTTGTTCACTGCAAATTGAGGAGGAGATATGAATTTCGGCATTGGTTGTTTCGGGATCGTATTTGTACTGGCTTTGCTGGTGGTGATCCGGGGGATCCGGCTGCTGTACGAATATGAACGCGGCGTGATCTTCACCCTGGGTAAATATACCGGAACCCGGGAACCTGGCCTGACGATCGTCATTCCTGTTTTCCAGGCGATGCGGAAAGTTGACATGCGCATCAAGACTGCGGAGATCCCCCGCCAGGAAGTGATGACCCGGGATAACATTCCCATGTTGGTCAACGCGGTGGTGTATTTCAAGGTTGTAAAGCCGCATGATGCCATCATCAAGATTGAAGATTATGCCTTTGCCATCCGGCAATATACCCAGGCCGCTCTGCGGGACGTGATCGGCAACAGCGAGATGGATTTTGTGCTCACGGAGCGCGAATCCATTGCTGAGGATATCAAAGAAATCGTTGATGCAGAAACTGACGGCTGGGGCATTGATGTGGAATCCATCAAGATTCAGGAAGTTGAACTGCCAGCTGAGATGAAGAGAGCTATGGCCCAGCAGGCAGAGGCGGAGCGAGAGCGCCGTGCCGTGGTGATCAATTCCATGGGTGAGCTGGAAGCGTCCAGAAACTTACAGAAGGCTGCCCAGGCACTGGCAGAATCTCCTGGCGCCATGCATCTGCGAACCCTGCAGACCATCCGGGCCATTGCCGCTGATCCATCTGAGAAGATTGTGCTCTTTATCCCATCCAACTACGAAGGTGTCGCCAAAACTCTTCTGGATTCAGATAAGGGATAGGCTTCGATGACCGGAATGCTGGAGGGTAAAACCCGCTATCTTCAGATCGCCTTCAACTATGATGAAAGAATGGTCAGGCAAATCTTGCCGACCATCACAGCCAGCAGCCGGATCCTGATCGAAGCCGGGACGCCTTACCTGAAAAGGGAGGGGATGGATGGCATTCGCTTGATCCGGCGCTATTGGCGGGGCCATGTTGTGGCGGATATCAAAACGGTGGACGGGGCATTGGGGGAAGTCGACATGGTTCACGCCGCTGGAGCAACGGCTGCCACAGTGCTGGGCAACTCGCCAACAGAGACATTGGACCTGTTCGTTGAGCGCTGCTCCCGCCTGAGGATGATCTCGATGGTCGATATGCTGAGTGTGAAAGATCCCCTCAAGGTGTTGATGAGGCTGAAGATGCCGCCCGATGTGATGGTTCTCCATGTAGGCCGTGATGAAGAGAACACCCGGGGAAAGCTGATCCAGTACCGTCATGTCACCCGGGTCAAGAGTAAATTCGATGTGCTGATCTCTGCCGCCGGCGGAGTGGGCATCAAGCAAGCCCGCAGTGCTATCTTTAACGGGGCCAATATCGTGGTTGCCAATCTTGTCAGTCCTGGAGACCCCTGGACAGGTATCTCCACGGATGGCAATGTGGCCTCCATGGCGAGGGAGTTCCTGGCGACCATTGAATGAATTAAGATGGACGATT
>JARROG010000044.1:0-5353 GCA_037384185.1 Anaerolineales bacterium
CCCACACAGTGCTGTGGGACTTTTTTTGTGTTCCTTGAATGACTCGGCTACTTTCAATCTGGGGAAAATCAGGCCCGTTCTTTGACCAAATAGATGCCGGGGATGCTGATCACGGTCGTCAGCCCTTTGATAATCATATTACTGAGAAAGATCGAACTGACTACACTCAGGGGCATCGTCCCGTAAAAAGCCAGAAAACTGAATAAAAAGCTGTCAACGGGTATGCTGATTGCATTGCTGAATACAACCCGAGCCCACTGGTAGCGGCGGGTCACTCTTTCGACCCAGAAGCGGTATCCCTCGGTATCGATCAGCTCGGCAATCACCTCGGCGATGATCGATGCCAGGACAATGCGCCAGACTGGGGAGAGCAAGGATCCGAATGCTGTCTGAGGCCCCACTGCCAGGTCTGGAGGCAGGGATGCGACCAGCTTGAAGAAGAGGGCCATCAGGATGTTCACGACGGCTGCCGAAAGGATCAGCAGCCGGGCAATCTTGATTCCGGCCACTTTGTGGACCATATCGCGCAGAGTGAATGTCAGGGGATAGATAAAGGTTCCTGCATCAATTGAAAAGCTAGCTAATAGTACAATCTGCAGGCTGGCGATATCTGCCAGCATTTGGGCTGCAACATAAAAGACCGAAACCAACACAGCTGAAGCCAGCAGTGTGTCTTCTCTTGTAGGTGTCCCGCTCGTTGCTGAACTCATCGAGGATTATTCCAGAGTACATTGAATGTCTGGCGAATGTGGTAAGCGTTGTTTTCCAAATCTTCCCGGGTAGGAAGCTCCGCTCCGCGTGGAGAGATATTAAGTTCAAATCCATCATTTTCAAAACGTGGAATGATGTGCATCTGCAGGTGAGGGATGTTCTGGCCGGCTGCTTTCCCATCCGCCAGATAAAGATTGATTCCTTCACAATCCACACCGCTGCTGCGGATGGAAGCTGCCAACTGCCTGCCGATCAAGAAGAGATGTTGAGCGGTTTCCTCAGGGAGTTCTGAGAGGTCAGCCAGATGATCGTTCGGCATCAACAGCACGTGACCTGGATTGATGGGCTGCATGCTCATCAGTGCTGAGCAAATCGAATCCTGGTAAACAAGGCTGCTTGCCAGCTCACCGGAGATCATTTTACAGAAGGGGCAATCCGCCATAGATGGTCCTCTAGATATTGGGTTCACTTTCCTGCCGAATGAAACCTGCCAGGGTTATTCTGGGCTGGCTTGAAATTCTTCCAGAAAACGCCCTGTCTGGATCAGATCCTGGATCTGATCAATTTCCGGCCCCCACAATGCATCGCCAGCCTGGTACGGTACGTGCTGCCGGATAATCCTGTGGGCGGCCCTGCTGCCTTTGCCAGGCTGCAGCTCTGGATGTTCGCGCAGGCGAAGGTCGATTGCCCTGGCAGCGGTATAGAGCTCGATTGCGAGTACTTGGCTGGTATTGGCGACGATCTCATACGCATGCCGGGCCGCTGTCATGGCGTTGGCATTGTGATCTTCCTGGGAAGCAGAGGTCGGCAGGGAGTAAAGTGAGTCTGGTCCTGCCAGTGAACGATTCTCAAGCACCAGGGAAGCAGCTGTATATTGGGGCATCATCATACCTGAATTCAAACCAGCAGATTGGGGGGTATCAACCAGCATGGGAGGAAGACCGTTATTGAGGTTGCTGTCCGTTAACCGGTAGATCCTGCGTTCAGAAATGCCGGCTATTTCCGCCAGGGCGATACCCAGAAAATCCATGACCAGGCCGACTGGCTCTCCGTGGAAGTTTCCTCCTGAAATGGCGTCTCCCTCCGGGAAGATGAGAGGATTGTCTGTGGCTGCATTGATCTCCCGGGTGATGACCGGGATAGTGAAATCAAGTGTCTCCCGGACCGGGCCGTGTACCTGCGGGCTGCACCGCAAAGAGTAAGCATCCTGAACGTGTGGGGCCGAATTCAGCAGGGTGCTGCCTTCAGTAAGTTCCCGGATCTTCTCCGCAAAGGCAATCTGGCCGGGATGCTGGCGGGATTGGTGGATGCGGGGATCGAATGCGCTGGATATGCCGGCCAAGCCCTCCAGGCTCAGTGCCAGGGCAATTTCCGAGATGGACAGCAGGTTCCTGGCCTGGTAGCAAACCAGGGAGGCGATGGCGGCAGAAAAAGTGGCCCCATTGTTGAGCGCAATGCCTTCCTTTGCTTCCAGGATCACCCGGGGAATACCAGCTTTTTGCATGGCTGCTTTGCCGCGATAGATCTCACCCTGGTATTCTGCAAAGCCAGACTCTTCCAGCAGATCTTGCTCGTCCCGGGAGAGGACCAATGCTAAATGAGAGAGTGGAGCCAGGTCCCCGGAAGACCCCAATGACCCTTGGGAAGGAATTTGAGGGTGAACTCCCCGGTTGAGCATCGCAAGCAGGGTCTCGATTATGGTGAGACGGACCCCGGAATATCCCTTAGCGAGCGTGTTGGCCCGGATCAGCATAGCAGCCCTGACGATTTCTACCGGAAGATCCGGACCGGTTCCAACGGAATGGCTGAGAATCAAATTCCGATTCAGGATCCTGGTCTCTTTGCTGGAAATGCTCTTGTCGGCAAAGATTCCAAAACCGGTATTGATGCCGTACACAGGATCGCCCTGCTCGATGATCTCTTCCACCAGCAGTCGAGAGCGTTGGATGCTGTCTATCGCAGTTGGCTGGAGAGTGACCTGTTCCCGTTCGACTGCAACCCGCTGGATATCGGTCGTTGTCAGTGAGTTTCCATCAATTTTGATCATAGTTAGAATTTCCGGGGTAACCAGGCGATCTCGATAAAGCGATCAAGTCACCAGGACAGAGAATATTCACTGCAAGGTTCTATATTCTGGTCGATGTATTTGTACATGGTCACATTAGAAAACGGTTCTCCCAGGATATTGTCATGAATAGCCCAGGAGCGCAGTCGGATTTGGTTTTCCGCTCCGGCTTGGCGAAAGACATTGCTGTCATCCAGGAGAGGCAGCAGATCGCCGCCTTCTGAAAAGCCCTCGTTGATGCGTTTCATCAATCGCTTGCCCGATTGATACTGAAAATGATAACGCTCAAAAATGATAGCTACGTGGTAAAAAAGTGGTTCTACGAAGAATAGGTCCTGTCCCATACAGGCGACAAAGCTCTCAAACTGACGCAGCGTCTCCTGAAAAAGGTGAGGTCCCCGGTAGATCTGGCCCGGCGCCAGGCCGGCTTTTAACGCTTTCTTTTCTGCTTCCAGGTTGCGGTGATCTGTACCGAAAAGCGTTTTCGTGCCATCTGGGAGCCGGTCGACATTGTAGCGGGGAGATTTGACATCATTCATACCGTAAAGCAGGATATGAAGCTGACCGTGGATTGTGTCTGTGATATGCCCAAAAAGCACCGGATCCGGGGCGCCTGCCTGATGGTAGAGAGCCAGTTCAGCGTCTATTGAACCAGGTGGGCATTTCAATACAAAAAGATTGGCTCCCTGCTGATCCCGGAGATCGGGTCGGATCTGGAACATATCCAGCAGTTCAGGGGGAACGATTTTGGCGTAGGTCTCCCTTTTTTCCTCGGCAGGCAGCAGGTTCAGAGCAGCGATTGTTGATGGAAAGCTCATCTCGACACAACTCCGGGCTCAAAAACCCTTAGTAGCCAATCCTTTTGAGATCCCTCTCTGCCTGGCGCTGGGCATCGCGTTCGGCAATATCCTTTCTTTTATCGCGCAGTTTCTTACCGCGGGCGACTGCGATCTCAACCTTTGCTTTCCCTTGAGAGAGATAAACCCGGAGGGGGATGATGGTGTGGCCCTTGATGCGGACTTTATCCCATAACTCTAAGATTTCCTTTTTATGGAGTAGAAGTTTTCTGCGCCGATGGGGATCATGATTGTATACACTGGCCTGCTCGTAAGGATGGATGTAAGCATCGACCAGCCAGGCTTCTTCTCCATCAACCTGGACATATGCTTGATCGATGCTGATCTGGTGGTTGCGTATAGATTTAATCTCAGAACCCCGCAAAACGATGCCGGCCTCATAGGTATCCAGGATGTGGAAATTGAAAAAGGCTTTCTTGTTCTTGGTGATCGTTTTCCCACTCATGGGTCCCATTTTAGCACATATTGCTTGGGAGCCCGCTCATCAGTCGATCACGATCCGCGTGCCATAGCCAGTCTTCTGCCAGTTACAGTGATTCCTGTATGGTGGATCGTAGGGCGGATTCACCCATCGGAAAAGCCATTTGGCATCGCTGTTGCGCATGTTGACACAGCCATGACTCATTCGGTTGCCGAAATTATTGTGCCAATAAGTGCCGTGGAAAGCCACTCCGGTCTCGTAGATAAAGAATGAGGTCCAGGGTACTCCGGGTAGAGTGTAGCTTCCCGGCGCTCCTGTAGCAATCACGCCACCCCCTGTAGCAATCACGCCACCCATGTGTTTTGAAGGATATTTTGAAGTGATATAAAAAGTACCCCGGGGAGTTGCTGTAGCAAAGGGATCTTTGGGATCGACCTCTTTGTAGCCCAATCCCGATGAGATCTTTGTTTTGAATACCATTTGCTCACCTTCAAAGGCACTCAGCTCTTGATCGGTGAGGGAGACACGGATGTGTTTTTCTTCCGGGGGAACATGAATGCTGGTGGGCAGATACTCCACGTCCTGAACCAATCGGAGGTGATCTCGCCGGACAAAATAGGTCAGCGATGTGGAAAGCTGCGAGGTCAGCTCATACCAGTCGTTGCCGTCTGGCCCTGGTTTGATCCCGGTGATCCAGTGTGTGGTTTCGTAATACAGCCTGTATTTTTGTTCCCATCCGGCATATTCACTGTAGGAGTAAGCATCTGTGAAGGGGACGGTGACTTCCGCCAAATTCCCACACTCGAAGATTTTATTGACCGGCTGGTTCAACCGGTAGCGGGTCAACTGGACATAAACGCCAGGGAGATATCCTCCCCAAACCCGGTACCATTTTTGAGGCGTTTCATCGTCAGACTCCAATTCGATTTCGTAATAGAGATTGAGCAGCTCATCGAATGTTGTCTCCCGTACGATGTCACTATCTGTGGTGGGAGACTGATGGATGGATATCACTTTGTCGTCAGCAGCAATCCTGCCGATCACTCCCAGCAGCTGATTGGCCCTAAGGGCAGGGCGCCAGGATTTGAACCCGGCTCCGAGTATTGAAAACAAGGACAACCTGAGAAAATCTCTCCGAGAAAAAGACCCCAAATCCAACCCTCCCAAGGGAATTCTACCAATAAGTTTTGGAAAGACAGGCAGTTGGAACTGCTGCTTCGCAATAATAACCCCTTCGTCCCGATATATTACCATTGTTCCGGGAGGAATGTTGGTGGATTCTGAGTCCTGTTGAAAACT
>JARROG010000044.1:5403-14569 GCA_037384185.1 Anaerolineales bacterium
GATTCTGAGTCCTGTTGAAAACTTCACCAGGGCGGTACTCTGTTGGAAAAAGCGAACTGGACAATCTAATTGTTGTGTCCTGCGGAATCAGTCCCTGGCGTGGAAAAAAGGTCTGCCTCTCGAGAGTTGCGATTTCTGATCAAGTTGAATGGCAGCTGTCAGACGATGAGAACAGCCCAGATCGCCAGCAGTTGGGGGAAAGCAGTGATCGTTTTTGACTTCGATCCAAAATTGAATCCAGTCCTCGATCCAGGGACGTTATGATTGGCTGATGATATAATAGCCAAAACGAACGGAAATACACTAAACCAATCAAAGAAACTACCGCAGGGAATCGATCAACCCTTCAGGGAGGAGTTGTATGTCAGGACATTCGAAATGGTCGACCATCAAGCATAAGAAAGCTCAGGCAGACGCCCGCCGGGGAGCCGAGTACACGAAATTGGCCCGGGAGATCCAGATTGCAGCCAGGGAAGGAAGCGGGGACCCGGATATCAATTTTAACTTAAGGCTGGCAATCGATCGCGCAAAAGCCGCCAATATGCCCAATTCGAATATCGAGCGGGCAATCAAGCGCGGCACCGGTGAAGATCGGGATGCTGCCCAGATGGAGAAGATCCTCTACGAAGGTTATGCTCCTCACGGTATTGCCTTGCTGATGAACTGCATCACTGATAATCGCAATAGAACCGTCGCGGCAATCAGGCATGTGTTGACGAAACATGGCGGCAGCATGGGTTCGGAAGGTTCTGTCTCCTGGCAATTCACCCGGAAGTCATACTTTACTATCCCGATTAAAGATACTTCCTTTGAAGAATTGTTTGAGATCGCGGTAGAAACTGGCGCGGATGATGTGGTTGAGGACGATGAGTATTATGAAATCATCGGTCCTGTCGAAGTCTTTAAAAATGTCCATGATAAGCTCAAAGCAGCTGGGATCAAACCGGAGAATTCAGGCTTGCGGATGGACCCCAACCAGGAAGTTGAGCTGAATCTTGAAAATACACTCCAAGTGATGAAGGTAATTGACACCCTGGAGGAGCTGGATGATATCCAGGCTGTTTACAGTAATTTGACGATCACAGATGATGCCCTGGAAGGATTAGAGTAGGTGCATGGGAAAACCACGCACAGTTATTGGCATTGATCCGGGAACGGCGATCACCGGCTATGGAATTATCAGAGAGAAGAGTTCTGGTGAACTGGCCTGGATAACCCATGGAGTGATCACCACTCCCAGTGAATGGGAAGAGCCCCAACGGCTGCTGTTCCTTTATCAATCCCTGCTGCAGATCATCAAGGAATCCCATCCAGATTGCTGTGCCGTAGAGAAGCTATTCTTTCAAAAGAATGTGAAAACGGCCTTAAAGGTTGGTCAGGGGAGAGGTGCTGCTTTGATTGCGGCAGCAGAAGCGGGACTATCCATCGGCGAGTACACACCACTGGCTGTTAAGCAAGCGGTGGTCGGCTACGGAAAAGCGGATAAAAACCAGGTCCAGCAAATGGTCAAATTGCTGCTGGAACTTAGTGAGATTCCTCGGCCAGATGACGCAGCAGACGCCTTGGCAGTTGCGATCTGTCACCTTCATTCAACAAGACGAACGGTGGAATAACATGACGGTTGACACAGACTTGTTTATGAGATTTGGGGCAGCCTTGTTGATCGGCGTGCTGATTGGTTTACAGCGCGAGTATGCCTACGGCAATCCTGACGATGGCGGGCTTTTTGCGGGTGTCCGCACTTTTGCCCTGATGGCCCTTTTTGGCAGCTCAGCGGCTCTGCTTGGAGATGTTTTGAATGCTCCCTGGGTTTTTCTTGGACTGGCCTTCCTGCTGGGGATTATGGTGATCGTGGCTTATTTCATCTCCGCCACAACGCGATCTGAGATTGGATTGACTACAGAAGTCGCTGCCCTGTTAACGATCCTGATTGGCGGCTTGAGCTATTTGCACTCAATTGTATTTGCTGCCGCCCTGGGTGTCGTAACCATGGTGTTGCTGACTGTCAAGTGGGAAATGAAACAGCTGGTCGAGATTATTACCCGCGAGGACATCATTGCCACCCTGCAGTTTGCAGTGATCACAGCCATTGTCCTGCCGATTCTTCCAAATCAGACTTATGGTCCTCCGCCGATCAATGTCCTTAACCCGTACCAGATTTGGAAGATGATCATTTTTATCTCAGGTATCAACTTCCTGGGCTATATCCTGATCAAAGTAGTAGGCCCCAGACGGGGCTTGGGCATCAGTGGTGTACTGGGCGGCCTGGCTTCCAGCACAGCCACCACGATGAGTTTTTCTCAGCGCAGTAAAAATCAGGAGAATCTTGATAGGCCCTTTGCAGTGGCCATCATCACAGCCTGGGTGATCATGTTTGTCCGGGTTATCATCGAAGTTGCGGTTGTCAACACTCGCCTGCTTCCTGGGATCTGGCCGGCGATGGCTGCCATGGGGTTGGTAGCACTGGCGTATGCGGTCTACCTCTATCTATCACAATCCGCTGTAGATGACGAACAGCTAGAGCTGTCCAACCCTTTCAGCCTCGGCCCTGCTGTCAAATTCGGATTAATTTACGCCCTGGTTTTGCTGGTCACCAAGGCGGCTGAACTATTTATCGGGGAAAAAGGGATCTATTTGACCGGTTTCTTCGCTGGTCTGGCGGATGTGGATGCCATCACACTGTCCATCGCTGATCTCACCCGCCAGGGGGGTAGTGTCGATCTGTCCACGGGCAGGATTGCTGTGATTCTGGCAGCTATCTCCAATACAATAACAAAAAGTCTGCTGGTCATCTTCCTGGGCTCAAAGTCTATCAGGAAACATGTTTATCCAGTCCTGGCCGCCATTCTCGTGGTTGGAATTACGTTCATCCTATTTTTATGAGAGCTGACTTATGATCGCTAGCATTGAAGGCCATGTCACTCATCTCGCGGAGTCTAGCCTGGTAATCCAGGTAAATGGAATCGGCTACCGGGTTCATGTACCTGCCTTTCTGGCAGGATCGATCAGGCCTGGAGAACGCGTCTCTTTATTCACAGAGCTGATCGTTCGGGAGGATTCCCTGACTTTGTATGGATTCCGAGAGCAGGAGGAAGTCGAGCTGTTCCAGGAATTGATCCGGGTCAATGGAGTAGGTCCCCGATTGGCCCTTGAGACCCTTTCAACTCACTCGCCAGATGTGCTTAAGCGGGCTGTCCTCAACAAACAGGAGGAAGTATTCGCCCAGGTATCAGGAGTAGGAAAAAAGACTGCCCAGAAGATCATCCTGTCTTTGGAAGACCGCATATCCTTTGGCGAAGAACACCAGCTCTCGCCTGAGGTTGCCGGGATCAATGACGAGGTGCAGGAAGCCCTGGTTAGCCTGGGATATTCGATCCTGGAGGCTCAAGCCGCCTTGCAGACCATTCCGGAGGATGCCCCAGTGGACCTGGAATCGCGTTTGACCATTGCTCTTAGGTTCTTCAGCTGAGTGTGTTTTGCTGGACAATCTGGGGACTATCAGTTATCATCATTTTCGATTTCCACAGGACGCTGGAACGCTATCAGCGCCTTCAATATTTGAATACAAAATAGCCATCCGTGGGCTTTTGTTTTTCAATGAATTATCGATCACAGCGGAGGTATCGTGACTGAGTCCATCAATCAAATAACTGCAGAATTTCAAAAATTTATCGAAGAGTTCGAGCCGACTCCAGGTGTTCAAACAGTCGGAATCGTGGAAGAAGCTGGGGATGGGATCGCCCGCGTCAGCGGCCTTTCTGATGTCCGCGCCCAGGAATTGGTGCAGTTTGAAAATGGTGTATTAGGGACTGCTTTCAACCTTGAAAAAGATCTGGTTGGTGTGATCATCATGGGGGAGTTTGATCAGATCAGCGAAGGCATGGAAGTGCGTTCAACCAACCGCATTACTTCTGTCCCGGTAGGAGAGGGTTTGATTGGGCGGGTGGTCAACGCCATTGGTCGTCCAATCGATGGAAAAGGGCCCATACGCAGCACTGGCTATCGGCCGATCGAGGTCATTGCCCCAGGCGTGATCGAAAGGAAAGATGTGGATCAGCCGCTTCAGACAGGTATTAAGGCAATCGATTCCATGATCCCCATAGGCAGAGGGCAGCGGGAACTGATCATCGGCGACCGACAGACAGGTAAAACAGCAATTGCCCTGGATACGATCATCAACCAGAACGGCAAGGATGTGATCTGTATCTAGGTCGCCATCGGCCAGAAAAAAGCCGGGATTGCCAGAACGGTCGCCATCCTGGAGGAACACGGGGCAATGGAACACACCATTGTCGTTTCCGCTTCTGCGGAAGACCCCAGCGCGCTGCAGTATATCGCTCCTTATGCTGGATGTGCAATGGGTGAGGAATTCATGAACCAGGGCAGGGATGCCCTTATCGTCTATGATGACTTATCGAAACATGCCTGGTCTTACCGAGAATTATCCCTGCTTCTCCGCAGGCCGCCTGGCCGCGAAGCATATCCGGGTGACCTGTTCTACCTGCACTCGCGCCTACTGGAGCGCTCAGCCCGCCTGGCAGATCGTTTTGTGATCACCAAGGAAGATTTCGAGGATCCGATTGCCAAAGAAAAGGATGCAGTGAATGATAAGGTTTACGGAGGTCCCCTGGCTTACGATCATGCCAAAGAAGATTTGGAAAGCGGCTTGAAGGGGAAGATCGTCAAGGTCAAAGGTTCTGGAGGATCTCTGACAGCGCTGCCGATCATTGAGACACTGCTGGGTGATGTGTCTGCCTATGTGCCAACCAATGTAATTTCAATTACAGACGGTCAGATCTATCTTGAGAACGACCTGTTCTATTCTGGTATCAGACCGGCAATTAATGCGGGCATTTCAGTTTCCAGGGTAGGAGGGGATGCTCAGATCAAGGCGATGAAACAAGTAGCCGGACAGCTGCGGCTGGACATGGCTGCTTTCCGGGAGCTGGCAGCTTTCGCTCAATTTGGTTCTGACCTTGATAAGGGGACCCAGGCCAGGCTTGATCGAGGACGCCGCTTACGGGAGGTCCTCAAGCAACCTCAGTTCTCCCCCATGCCGATTGCCAATCAAATTATAGTGATCTATGCAGCGACCAGAGGGTATGCTGACAACGTCCAGGTGGCTGATATTTTGGAATGGGAAGACAACCTGGTGAGGTATTTTGAGAACAGCCATCCTGATATCCCGAAGGACATTCTACGGGAAAAAGCCCTCACTGATGAGATCGAAACAGATCTGAAAAACGCTCTGGAAAGTTTCTCCTTCTAGGGATTTTCGGTTGCAAGGTTCACGGTTAGGAAAGTAATCCATGGCTATTGCGAGAGAAGTAAAGCAGCGCATCAAAAGCGTTAAGAATATTTCCCAGGTGACTCGGGCCCTCGAGGCGGTCAGCGCCAGTAAGGTCAGGAAAGCAATCGCGCAGATGGAGGACACGCGCCCTTATTCGGTTAAAGCCTGGCAGGTGCTGCAGCACATAGCAGGTCAGCCGGGGAGGAGTACCCTTCATCCCCTGCTTGAAAAACGAGCAGAGGTGAAGCAGATCTTAGCTATTGTGATCAGTGGTGATCGAGGATTGGCTGGTGCGTACAATTCCAATGTCGTCCGGACTGTGGATGACTGGGTTGAGACGATCTCACCAGCAGTGAAATATATCACTGTGGGCAAAAAGGGACGGGACCAGCTCTTGAGGCGGGGCAGAAATATTATGGCGGAGTTCAGCAGCCTGCCCTCCCAACCGACTTATGTGGATATTGCTCCCATTGGCCAGTTGGCGATTGACCAGTATCTGAATGAAGAGGTGGACGAAGTTGTCCTGATCTATACCCAATTTGAAAACCGAATGGTTCATCTTCCGGTAGTGAAAAAGCTGCTTCCTCTGGAAACGGAGCAGGGCGAGCGCGTTAAGGAATTCGAGGAAGGAGAACCGCTGATGGGCGGTTATATCTTTGAACCGGATCAGGAATCCCTCCTGGATGCAATTGTTCCCCGCTTTACCGTCCTGCAGGTGTTCCATGCGGTTATCGAATCTGTAGCGAGCGAACATGCTGCCCGCATGGTTGCCATGAGAAATGCCACAGACAACGCCACAGATCTGGCAGACGCTCTGCAGCTCGAATATAACAAAGCTCGCCAACAAGCGATAACCAATGAGATGCTGGATATCGCGGGTGGGGCGGAAGCGATCTCAAAATGAATTGTTTGAATAGTTTTTCATGATGGAAATGATAGATTAGTGGAGGATTTAATGACAGAAGCCATTGGACAGATCACTGAGATCAAGGGTGGCGTGATTGATGCCAAGTTCCCCATCGAGAACCTGCCAAAAATTTATGAAGCACTGGTTGTCAAGACCGACAGTGGAGAGGACCTGGTCCTTGAGGTGGAGATCGAGCTGGGCAATGGTGAAGTCCGCTGTGTGGCCATGGGACCAACTCCGGGATTGAAAAGGGGCATGAAAGTGGTCAGCACAGGCGCTCCGATCATGGTGCCGGTGGGCGAGCAGGTGCTGGGGCGGGTGATGAACGTGCTCGGAGAGCCCGTTGATGGAAAAGGTGAGGTCAAATCAGACGAATATTATCCGATCCACCGCCAGGCGCCCAGCTTCGAAGAACAATCCACCTCTGTTGAGGTGTTTGAAACCGGGATCAAAGCGATTGACCTGGTCGCTCCCTTCACCAAAGGTGGAAAGACCGGTGTGTTTGGAGGAGCCGGTGTGGGAAAGACCGTGATCATCATGGAGCTGATCCGTTCGGTTGCGACGGAGCATGAGGGCAACTCCGTATTTGCCGGTGTCGGAGAAAGGACCAGAGAAGGGACCCAGCTGTACCGGGAGATGCTTGAATCCGGGGTGATGAAGGACACTGTGATGGTATACGGGCAGATGAACGAACCCCCCGGACCTCGCTTACGCGTAGCCTTGACTGGCCTGGCCCTGGCTGAAAAATTCCGGGATGAGGGTCGCGATGTGCTGATGTTCATCGATAACATTTACCGGTTCAGCCTGGCTGGGGCTGAGGTCTCTGCCTTGCTGGGCAGAATGCCTTCCGCAGTTGGCTACCAGCCTACCCTGGCCACAGAGATGGGGAAACTCCAGGAGCGGATTACCAGCACTAAAACAGGTTCGATCACTTCCATGCAGGCGATCTATGTGCCGGCGGATGACTATTCAGATCCGGCCCCGGTGGTAACATTCACCCACCTGGATGCCACGATCGCACTCGAGCGTTCGATCGCTGAAAAGGGAATTTACCCGGCAGTGGATCCATTGACTTCAACCTCCCGGATCCTTGATCCCAATATCGTCGGTGAAGAACATTACGATACAGCCCGGAGAGTGCAGGAGGTGCTGCAGAAATACAAGGACCTGCAGGACATCATTGCTATTTTGGGAATGGATGAATTGTCAGAGGATGATAAGATCGCAGTTTCCAGAGCCAGGAAAATTGAACGCTTCTTCTCCCAACCGATGTTTGTGGCTGAGCAGTTCACCAACCTTCCCGGGAAATATGTGCCGCTTAAAGAAACCATCCGGGGTTTCAAAGAAATTCTGGATGGGAAACATGATGACCTCCCAGAAGATGCTTTCATGCTGATTGGAACGATTGATGAGGCGGTTGAAAAAGCTGAAGGAATTAACTGAGGCCGAGATCAGGAGCAGGAATTATGACTATCCGATGTGAGATAGTTTCTCAAGACCGCATGGTATTTCAAGGGGATGCCGATATCGTCATCCTGCCGGGCGCGATGGGAGAGATGGGAATTCTGGAAGGCCACGCACCTTTGCTGTCATCCTTGAAGCTGGGTGTCATCCGGGTGAAACACGGAGGAGAGGAAGACTTTTTCACGGTCACTGGCGGTTTTGTTGAGGTTCAGCCTGAGATCGTGACGGTGATGGCGGATGCCGCGGAAAATGTGGAAGAGATCGATGTTGACCGCGCTAAGAAGGCGATGGAACGTGCTGAAAAACTGCTGGATGAATACAGTGAAACCGATACCGAGAATTACATGCGCATCCAAGCAGCCCTGCGGAGATCCGATTTGCGCCTGAAAACAGTAGAACAATACCGAAGGCGTGGCCAGCGGTCACGCCCTCCCGGCATGGGAAGTTCGGAATAGGATAGCTATGGCTTTATTCTCGCAGGATTTTGGGATCGATCTCGGCACTTTCTATACCATGATCGCGGAAGAGGGTGTGCTTCTGGAACGAGCTCCTACGGTTGCTGCAATCGCAATCGATGAGCAGAAAATCGTGGAATTCGGCCAGGCGGCGAAGGATATGTACGGGCGGGTCCCGGATACCCTGGAAATTGCTCAGCCTCTCAAGAACGGTGTGATCGCCGATTTTGAAGTGACGACCAAATTACTTGAGCACATGATCAAAAAAGTGGCCGGTCCAATCCGACTCTTTCATCCCCGGGTGATGGTCTCCGTTCCCTACGGGGTCACCAGCGTGGAAAGCCGAGCCGTCGAAGAGGCGGTCCTGGAAGCCGGAGCTCGAGAAGTTTTCTTGATCCCTTCACCCCTGGCTGCTGCAATTGGTGTCGATTTGCCCATCAACACGCCTACTGGAAATATGATCCTAAATATGGGAGGCGGGGCGACTCAGGCTGCAGTTCTCGCCATGTACGGGATCGTTTCAGCAGCTACACTGCGTAAGGGCGGCGTTGATCTGGACGATGCCATCGCTACCTATGTGCGCCGCAAGTATGGCTTGATCATTGCCCAGCCAACGGCAGAGCGTATCAAACTGGAAATTGGCGCAGCTGTCTCTCTAGATGGGAAATCCGGGATCGAAGTTCAGGGTCAGGATCAGGTGACTGGCCTGCCTCAACCGCTGACCATATCTAGTGATGAGGTCGTGGAGGCGCTTCAACCCCCTCTCAAGGAATTTGTGGAGACAACCAGGAAAGTGCTGGAGAAGACGCCCCCTGAGCTGGTCTCAGACATCATCGACCGGGGGATCGCTCTCAGCGGGGGGACTGCCCTTCTCCCTGGAATGGAAAAATTGCTTACCAAGGAATTGGGTGTGCCGCCTGACGCCATGATATTGGAAGATAAATCCTGGGACACCGAGGACCAGGCCAAGGCTCTAGGCCTGGTGCTGAAAAAAGAGCCGGTGCAAAATACCTCCGGAAAGATCTTCAGAACCTGGGCGATCTCGCGCAT
>JARROG010000045.1:0-15222 GCA_037384185.1 Anaerolineales bacterium
CCTCCGAGGTTGAGGGTACCTCCGAGGTTGGGGGTACCTCCGAGGTTGAGGGTACCTCGGAGGTCAACCTAAAATAAAAACACCCCGGATCGGGGTGTTCAGGCGCCCTCGGCAGGAATCGAACCTGCAACCGTCGGATTAGAAGTCCGGTGCTCTGTCCATTGAGCTACGAGGGCAATTCTATGGCGGGGTCCATTTTCAGGGAGCGGGCCGGATCCCTTTATATACCCGGGTGCCGGACACAGTCTGGAGGATCTTGGTCGGTTGGCGGTCAAGCAGCTCAGCCAGCTCATCCGGCGAGAGCGGTTGGTTGCCATTGGCCAGGAAAGTCCGGAAGAGAGCCTCCGTCAGGGTGGTTTGCTCGGTGATGAATTGCTCCTGTTTGGCGCAGTGAGAACTCAGGGTATGCTGCAGGCCGTCGACCCGCTGCACCTCCGCTGTTTCTGGATCAATCCAATCTACCTTTTCATCTCCTGACAGGTCAGCGTACATGGCCTGGTGCTCTTCGCACAAACAGCTGCGCAAATTTACCCGCCAGGAGCGGTCGTGCTCCTTCCACCAGTCGAAATCAATATGGAACGGTGTTGAAACCGTAGGTTTTAACAAACTCGATAACTTGGGTTTTGACACCGCGGTACTCCTTCCTCCAATCACATTAAATTACAAATCTTCTGAATCGTCAAATCTGAAGTGCAAATCCCCGACATGTACAAACCAGGGGCGGGTTTCCAACAAGAAGAATAGTGGGCCGGGCGGGCAGCGCCTGACTGTATTGACCGCCGCGTACAACTCCGTAGCATGGACATGACCCTGGGGGTTGAGCTTGGTCAGCTCCCTGACTATGTCAACCACGACCTGCTCAAATGGCGGAGGTTTCTTGTGATTCCTCTTCCATACCTCATCCACCGGATCAATATCCGGGACGACAATTGCCATCCGGGGATTGTAGTTGGATGAGATGATCTGCTTTAAAGTGGCGAAGACCAATTCCCCATCAGAGCCCACCAGCAGGGTGCGCATCCAATCCTTGGTCGACCGGGAACTCTTCGTCTCCACCACCACCTCTCCCGGCTCTTTCCCTGGTTTGATGTAAACGATCCCTCCTGGGATCAATCCGTTCTTTTCGTACCAATCGCTCAAGCCAGAAACATAACGCTCTTTGCGAACTACCCAGCCGGGGAAACGTTCCCCGCTGCTGCCGTCGATCAGCGTGAAGCGGATGCGGGGAGCTTCATAAGCCGTGGGAAAGAGCGGCATCACCCGTTCAGAAAGCGGCAGGGTGCCAGCCCGCCAATGGGGAAAGATCAGACGCACTTCCACAGATTCCGCTGGATACTTGGCCTTCTTCCAGGGAGTCAGCTCATCATCCAGGGACGCCTCCAACGAGACCATATCGTCAGTCAGGCCGTCCGGGTCATATTCTATTGGCACATAGCGCAGGGTCAGCGGTGTTTCCTGGACACTTTCAGGCTCCAGGTCCTTCAGATACCAGGAGACGATTCCTGCCGGCCCGACTTCGTCGAACCGGGGATCTTCCTGGAGAGCATGGTCCAGCGAAAATTCGATCAGATGGGGGTTGACATCCTCCGGCAGATCGATCTCTTTGACCAGTTCTGAAGTGGACAGCGGGCCGCCTTCATGCATGTCCAGCACCGCTTCCGCCAGATTAAGGTGACCGGTGTTGACATCTACCAGCAGCGCTTTCAAGAACCAGCGGCCGGCGATCTGTACAAATTCATCATGATCCGCCAGGCCGATTTCAATCTGATCTACCAATGTGTTCTGATGTTCAGCAATCACGGATTCCGGGCTGAGCGAATCTGCCTGGTCTGCCTCTGGGGGTACATTGAGAACATGGTCCTCGATGCCGGACGCGAATTCGCGCTCTTCTCCATCCTCAAACTTGACCCGGATCACTCCAAACTGCCCCTGAGCAGGATTTTCTCCCACTCTGGTGCTGATCACCTGTCCTTTCTTCCATTCAATAGCAGGGAAGACCAAAGTGCTGCCTTCTTCAAACTCGTCCTTTGGGAGATAAATATCATTGCCATCCAGGCGTTTTTTCTCCAGACGGACCTTTTCTCGCTCTATCCGCTGCTCAACCAGAATAGGCATGAGCTCTTCGGACGTCAGCGGGAGTTCAGTTTCCAACAAATATTCAGAAAGGAAGGAAATATCTTCCTTTTCAAGCTCATACTCCTCCCAGTAATTTTCACGGAGGGATAATAAAGCAGTTGCCATAAAGTTGCCTCAAACAAATGAAAATGAAAATGTGGATGGTATCCGCGAACCAAGCCAGTATATTATACTCTACTCTCTCCCCCGCACAACCTCCCGGCAAAGGAAGGTGTCCGTCTCCGGAAATCTTCCTATCAAGGATATGAATTTTCCAGCCAGTCCAAGGGATCGACCTGGAGCCCCCCAACCCAGACCTCAAAGTGAAGGTGCGGGCCAATCGATCTACCAGTGTTGCCTACTCTGCCGATCAACTCCCCGGCGCTGACCTGCTGTCCTTCCTGCACCAGGAACTCAGATTGATGCGCATACAGCGTAAACACGCCCCAGCCATGGTCAATCAGTGTGGTATTTCCATGCAGCAGCAGTGGTCCGGTAAAAACAACTTTTCCTGGGGCAGCCGCGTAAATGTCCTGTCCCATCACACCGTAGTAGTCCAGGCCGGTGTGGAAATAGTAATAACCGCTGCCGTTATAAGAACGGCGTCCTCCAAAATAGGACGCATATGCGCCGGAGAGTTCAGCCGGAACGGGACTGGCAAAGATTCCTGACCAGTACTTGGTCTCAGTGGCTTTCCTGGTGAACTTTTCCAGCGCTTGTTCTTCTTCCTCAGTGACATCAACACCAACCGTATTCTGGGGAACCCCAACTACATCTTCATAGGGATAGTTCCCGCTAAATATCTCAACCATTTGCGTGTGGGCAATCGGTGTGCCATCTGGCAGACTTCCTGAGATCGAGAGCTGTTTAAGGCCAGTATTCTCCCTGGCGTGCAGTCCTTGCAAGGCGAAATAGGTCTCGCCATTCTTGGTGAAAAAAGACAGCGGATAATCCCCCAGTGAACCACTCAGCTGGGTTCCCTCCGGAGCGGCGATCTGGATTACGTTGGTATGGCCCTGTACGAACCTTTTAGGGGTGAAGCTGGCCCTGGTGATTGCCGCAGGAAATCCTCCCGGCCCATCACTTTCTGTACCCGGCAGCAGCAGCACCTCACCTGGGATCATGTCCCAGCTGCCCTGCTCGCCATTGGCGTTGATCAGCACCCAGGGATTTAGCCCGGTCTGAACAGCCAGCTCCAAGGCGGACTGTCCGGGAGCCAATGATTTCCGCTCGCCGGCCTGTTCACTGATACCATCCTCACCTACCACGACCGCGGATACTCCCACATAAAGTTCCAGCGGACTGGTCAGCCGGTTGAGACGGATCATCTCCTCCTCCGGAACCCCGTAGCGCCGGCTGATACTCTGGAGGGATTCCCCGTAAGGGACATCGACCGTACCCAGCGTTCCGCTGATTCCATCCAGACCGGGAATCTCCAGGATTGTTCCGGGGATGATCGAGCTATTGGCAGTAAGTCCATTCGCTGCCAGCATTTCATCATATGAAACATGCAGGTTCAAAGCGATGGTCCACAGCGTATCACCCGCCTGGATTTCATAGGTCGGCCCAGCGGTTGTGTTCTCCTGGGCAGAGACCGGAGAACAAATAATCAGCAATAATGCCAAAAGGGGCAGGATGCTTCGGCTAAATTTATTCAAAACTCAACTTATCTCCAATTTCAAATTCAGCCAGTCGATCCGGATGCATCTCGAGGATATACCTGGCAGGGGATTTTGGTGTGTAAAGTGGTTTCCAGCTTCTTGCCAGCTGAATATCCACAATGATCCGGGAGTCATCCAGCCAGACCACCCCCAGATCCATGCCAACAAAGAGCATATGGATGGCCGCGTTTGCTCTGCTGGCTTGCTGGTGAACAAGCAGCAGGCCTTCAGTGACATCCAGCTGACTGCGGAACATCAATCCTTTCAGTCTGCAGGGAAAACTCTCACAATTCTTCACTCGAAGTGGATTTTCCAGACTTCGCGTTTGATTGACAACTTGGAGATCAGTCATGGAAGGAGCAGGGGTTGCCGGGCAGGACTCTCCTGGGTTCAGTCCTCGCCGGCCTTGGCAAGCACATATTTAACCCGTTCTGCCAGTTCTTCAGGCCGGAAGGGCTTGGTTATATAGTCATCTACCTTGGCTACCTGACGCCAGAGCACAATATCGATACTCTGCACCTTGGCCGTGACCACAATCACCGGGATATCCCGGGTTTTTTCATTCTCCTTCAAACGCTGGAATACCTGGGTGCCGTCCATTTCAGGCATCATCAGGTCCAGCAGGATCAAGTCAGGGGGCTGCTCTTCAACAAGGGCCAACCCTTCTTCCCCCCCATTGGCTCCCAGCACTTCATACCCTTCCCTGGCAAGGATCAATTTCATTAAATTAGTGGTTTCGGGTTCATCCTCGATGCAAATGATTCGTTTCTTATCCGCTATCATCGCGATACCCTTTTCTAATCAAATGTAAGTTTACCATAATATGTGCTGCCTTTGTGTTCCAGTAAAGGTCGATCAGCTTAACTTCCAAAAATAAAAACCAGTCTTTGCCTGTTATTTGCCTCTTCCCTTGGATCCAGTCCCTTGTCATCGTTTTCAGTCTAGAATATAATCTCTCCGCTACTTAAACCAATAGAGACCACGAAGGGCGAATTTATGATTGATGTGAACGAATTGAGAAAAGGGGTCACTTTTGAGCTGGACGGGGATATCTTTAAAGTCCTCGAGTATGATCACCACAAACCAGGCCGGGGCAAAGCAACCATCCGGGTTGATGTGCGGAATCTACGTACAGGAACCCGTTTGAAAAAGAAATTCAACTCTGGCGATAACGTGCAGGATATCCGGCTGACATACCGCAACGCCAAATACATGTACACGGACGGCGAGCTGTATCATTTTATGGATATTGAGACGTACGAGCAGCCAGCTCTGAGGGGAGACGTATTGGGCGATAGCGCTAAATACCTCACGGATGAAATGGAGGTCAAACTGACCTTCTTCAAGAACGAACCTCTTGACATTGACCTGCCTACCACAGTCGATCAGGAAGTTGTCCGCGCTGATCCCTCTGTCCGGGGAGATACCGCCACCAGCGTCACCAAAGCCGTGACCACAACCACCGGGTTGGAGGTTTTTGTCCCCAACTTCGTAGAAGTAGGGGATGTCATCCGGATCGATACCCGCACCGGGGAGTACGTCACCCGGGTATGAAAAACCCTGCAGGCGTTGAATGCGCGTTCTTCTATGGCGATTATTATCGAGGAAGAAACCGGGAGGAATGCCGGCTTCTGAAAAATGCCAATCCTCCCCTGCCCTGGGAACCCCAGCTCTGTGAAGGCTGCCCCGTACCCGGAATCCTCAGGGCAAATTCCTGCCAGCACCTGCAGTTGCGGCCCTCAATTGCTCGTCCCTTTCCCTTCTTCAAAAAACAGGTCAAAGTCTCAGCTTACTGCAGCAAGTCTCACCAGGATGTGGCGGAGCCGAAAATCGGCTGCGGGCAATGCCATCCGCTTCCTGAGATCTTCCTGGGAGAATAACAAAAAAGCCGGGCGATACAGACCCGGCTTGTCTTTCCCGTACCCAGCAGCATTACATGGGACCAGTCCTGCCAAACTTCCTTTCTAGAAAATCGACCGGTAGATGAATCATGGTCGGCCGTCCATGCGGGCATGTCCGGGGTGACTGGCAGGCTTCCAGATCCTTGAGCAGACCTTTTTGTTCTTCCGGGTCCAGCACCTGGCCGGCTTTAACAGCTGCCCGCTTGCACACCCGGGCGATGATCTTTTCCTCAAATCTACCTTCCAGTGGGCTTTCATCCACTTCGAGATCTTCTACGGCTGCCCGCAGGACCCCTTCCGGGGAACTTTTGCCCAACAGCGCTGGCACAGCCCGGATGACGAACGCCCCAGGTCCGAAATCTTCCACATCAAAACCCAGGTCGCGCAGCAAAGAGAGATTCTCCCGGACCAAGTCAGCACTCGCCGGAGAAAAATCAACCACCACAGATTCCAGCAGTGTCTGGGAAGGCGGGTTCTTTCGATCAGCAAGCATTTTTTCAAACAAGATCCTTTCATGGGCGGCGTGCTGGTCGATCAGGTACAACCCATCCGGTCCCTCAGCGATCAGATAGGTAGCAGCCACCTGGCCGATCAACCGCAGGATGGGTGTGTTCAGAGGAGCCATCACCTGGGTATCTCCATTCAGTTCACCTGAGTCAGTCTGCGGTCCGCTCTCCACAGCTCCCCAGGCCGGGTCTCCACGCCGCTGAACCTGGCTGTGGTCGGGAGTAGCTCCTCCCCATAAATTCACTCCTCGCAAATTGGAGACTCCAGGCACTGGAGAATGGGCCAGAAGCGCCCTTCTCACTGCCCGGCTGACTCCCCGGAAGACCTCACTTTTATCCTCAAAGCGAACTTCTGCTTTGGTAGGATGGACATTGACATCCACCCTGTCCGGGGAGATCTCAAGGAAAAGTACAGTGATCGGATATCTTCCTTTCATTACCAAAGTATGATAGGCCTGGGTAACCGCTGCGCTGAGAGCTGAGTCCTGCACGGGCCGCCCGTTGACATAAAAAAGCATTTCCTGGCGATTCGAGCGGGTCAAGCTGGGAGGGCTGATGAAGCCGCTTACCCGGAGCATCTCATCCTCATAGATTACTTCCAGCATCTGCTGAGCGGTGCTGACCCCGTAAACAGCGGCAACCGCTTCCCGCGGATCTCCGCTTCCAGTGGCCTGAAATACCAGCTCATCATCCTGGAAGAGCTTAAAACGAACCGCTGGATTCGCCATGCTGTAGCGGCTTACCATGGTGTTGATATGCCTTTTTTCAGTTCGATCTGTCTTCAAGAATTTCAACCTGGCTGGCACATTATAGAAAAGATGTTCCACCCGGACTGTGGTTCCGGGAGGGATTCCCAGGTTGGAGATATTGCTGACCTCTCCTCCTTCCACCCGGATCGACCCGCCCAGATCCTGGTCCTGCACCCTGGAGATCAGAGTCAGGTGGGATACTGAACCGATCGAAGCCAGTGCTTCTCCTCGGAAGCCCAGGGTGGAAACCTGGAAAAGATCCGCCGCCTGATTGAGCTTGCTGGTGGCATGGCGGTGAACTGCCAGTTCCAGCTGATCTGCCGCGATGCCTCCTCCGTTATCGACTACTTCGATCTGGCGCTTGCCTGCTTCTTTGATGAGGACGGTGATCTGATCCGCGCCAGCATCGAGGGCGTTCTCGATTAATTCTTTCACAACGGATGAGGGACGTTCAACCACCTCACCAGCAGCAATTTGGGAGGCAACCTCTTCTGGAAGGATTTGTATGCTCATGCCATTATTATAATGGAGAGGGTTCAAACTGAAAGCAATCAGCTGCCTGGCTCCATTCCTGCCGCGATCCTCCAGGCCCACTATCAGGTATAATGCCCGTATGCAATTTTCGACGCTGTTCTTTGATCTAGACGCCACACTTTACAACCCATCTAACGGTCTTTGGGACCAGATCCGGGAGCGGATTTTCCAGTTCATGGGAGAGGTGGTAAAAATTCCCGAAGGTGACATTCCCTCCACCAGGGACCGCTACTGGAAGACCTATGGGACAACCCTGGAAGGGCTGCGCATTCACCACCAGGTTGACCCGGAGGAATATCTCGCTTATGTGCACAACATCCCCCTCAACGATTATCTGCAGGAAGACCAGGAACTGAAAGAGATCCTGGAAAGCCTTCCACAGAAATTATGGATATTTACCAACTCTGACCGTCCCCACGCCCAGGCAGTCCTGAAAGCCCTGGGTATCCAGGAGCAATTCAGTGGGATCATTGATCTGTTAGAGATGGATTTTGCCGTCAAGCCTCAACCGAAAGCCTATCAAATCGCCCTGCGGGCTGCGGGCGTGGACGACCCTGCTCGGACGATCCTGTTTGACGATCTGCAGGCCAATCTCAAGGGGGCAAAATCCCAGGGAATGAAAACTGCGCTGGTGAGCCACACCCACCAAAAAGATGAGGCAGATTTTTATCTGACCCGGGTCCATGATATAAAAGAGGTACTACCACAGCTCTGGTCTGAATCCTGATTTGATTTCATCAGACAGCCAGATCAGCAAGGATTTCCGATGACAGAAAAAGACTATCCCCAGCAAATCCGCTACAGCTACGGAATCAGGCTGCCGAGGGCCATTGCCACCAGTTTAAGTGTCATGCTAGTGATCTCCAGCCTGGTATTGATGGGGGACCTGCTGCAGTCTGCCGGCTCCATCCTCCCCCTCACAGCGCTGCTGCTGACCGTTTTCATCGGGCTCAATCTGCTGGCATATCTCGAGCTATCTCAGAGTCTGCCTCTTTCCGGGGGCGCGTATCGGCTGGTTCAAACCAGTGAAGAAGCCAGTTGGCAGTCATTCCTAACCGGATGGATGCTGATCCTTTCCAGTTTAGCAGCGGCAGGTTTGATCCTGCAGGTCTTTTCCAAGCAGGCAGCTGCGCTGATAGGTGCTGTCTTCAATCTCCAAATTCCACCCATCGCGCTGGCAGGAGGGTTGCTGGTGCTGACCGGGATCTATAAACTGCTCCCCCGCCGCAACAAGGGCATCACCCTGGCGGCATTCTTACCGCTGGCAATCATACTGGCTGGGAGCCTGACTGCTTTTCCAAAAATCCAGACTGTTAATCTATTCCCCCTAAAAGGCAGCTGGCAAGCGGCATTTACCACTTTGCTGATCTCCTTCATCAGTCTTGAAGTAGCAGCCGGCCTGCAAGGAGACCTGTCCAAGCGTAATTTCCACGGCAAGCGCCTGCTGTGGATCTCAACGCTGCTCTCTGGTTTGATCACCAGCCTGCTGGCGATTCTCCTGGTTGGTACATTTTCTTCGGGTTATGCCTCCACTCTCCTTAATCCTCTGGCAGACCTGGCTGCGATCTGGGGCAACCGCTGGTCTACAATATGACCAAGGATGGCTACTGGCCAGATGTGTTGAACCGCATCAACCCCAGGACGAAAAAACCGGTCATCCTGCTGGTGTTGGTGCTGGCGCTGATCATCCCTACTCTGTTTGTCGACCACCTGCTTTTAGCCAGGCTGGGTAGCCTTTTCTATTTGCTGATCCTGGCCTCCGTGAACCTGACGCTGGCCCGCAAGGATCAGTTGGAATCCTCTTTCCAGCTGCCGATCCATCCCTGGATACCGGCGATGGTGATGGTATTTGACCTGCTGGTGGCAATCATTTGGGCCAAGGATATCCTTTTCGCAGCTGTATTGCTAGCGGCAGGGCTGCTGCTCTACTTTCTTTACGGGCGCAACCACTGTATTGAAGTCAAAGAAGGCATCACCGTATTCAAATCCGATCTGGAAGAAGGCAGCGCCAAGGTCCATAAGCGGATCCTGGTGCCGATCTCCAATCCTGAGACGGCAGAATCCCTCCTCCATCTGGCAGGAAGTTTGGTCCGGCCTGAGGGTGGAAAGGTAATTGCTCTGCGAGTGATCACCGTGCCCAATCAGCTTCCGCTCTCGGACGGCAGGATCGAGGCAGAAGCGAACCGCATGCTGCTCGATCAAGCCATCGATCAGGCCACGAAAGAGGAATTCCGGGTGCAAACAATGACCCGGGTATCCCGGACAATTGCGGAGGGCATCCTCGATACCGCCCGGGAGGAAGACGTAGACCAGATCCTGGTAGGCTGGTCCGGGGGTGAAAGCCGTTCCATAGCCAAGTCAATGGGACCTGTGCTGGACCCAATCATCAAGGACGCACCCTGTGAGGTGCTGATCGTCAAAGGCTTTGACTGGAAGGAAGTCAAAACCATCCTGGTGCCGACTTCGGGCGGTCCAAACGCACCTATCGGTGCCCGCCTGGCGTCCACCCTGTCCCGCAGCACCGGAGCATCGGTTACCGGTCTCTACGTTCAGGTAGGGCGAGCATCGAATATCCGCATGGCGCAAAATCGTAAGGTCCTGGACAATACCTTTCAGGACCTGGAATTCGATAAGCCCCCTGAAAAGAAGATCATTCTCGCCAATTCTGTGCTGACCGGGATCCTCAAAGAAGCTGAAAACTACGACCTGGTCATCGTGGGCGCATCAGAAGAAGGGTTCATCGACCAATTCGCATTTGGCAGCATCCCGCAGCGCATCGCAGCCCAGGCACCGTTCTCGTCGGTAATGGTCAAAGGGTATAGCGGGGCACCTGAATTCTGGCTGAGAAAAGTACTCCAGATTGTCTATAATCTCTTCCCGACCCTGTCCCAGGAAGATCAGCTGGAAGTGAGGGAGGATTTGATCAGCGATGCAGAGCCCGGCCAGGATTACTTTGTGCTGATCGTACTCTCATCGATCATCGCTGCCCTGGGTTTACTGCTCAACAGCCCCGCCGTGGTGATCGGCGCCATGCTGGTAGCCCCTCTCATGTCCCCAATCTTGGCATTCTCTCTGGCAATCGTGCTGGGAGAGGTGCGCTTGCTGCGCACCTCACTGGAATCTGTATTCAAAGGAGTGATGGCAACCATCATCGTATCCATCCTGGTGGGACTGATTTCGCCTTTGAAAGAAATGACCCCGGAAATCCTGGCCAGGATCCAGCCCACCCTGCTGGATCTGTTCATCGCGATGGCTTCCGGAATGGCAGGCGCTTACGCCCTGAGCAGGAAAGAGGTCAGCGCTGCTCTCCCAGGTCTGGCGCAACATGCAAGCCGCGGGTGGAGCACTGCTGCTTTTCATCACTAACATCATCACCATCAGCCTGGCTGGAGTGATCATTTTTACACTCCTGGGTATCCATCCCTTGAATCTCCAGCCGGAAGTCAGGAAACGGGTCCGGCGAGGGATCACCGGCATGGTCCTGCTGGTCGTCTTGATCACCATACCGCTGGCGATCATTATGAACGGCATACTGAGAACCAGCCGTCAGGACCAGGCCATCCAGGCTGTCCTCGAGGAATCTCCCCTGCTGGTAGACATCACCGATCTGGAAATCGAAAGAACCAGGAGCGATCAAGGGTTGCAGATCAGCGTCACCGTCAGAAAAACCGATCCGCTGACCCAGCAGGACGTGGATGCCCTGGCAAAAGAGCTCAAAGCAGCCCTGGACGAACCACTGATCCTGGATTTCACCACCCTGCCGGTCATTTATTCCCGGTAAGCTCCCAGGCAACCACTCCAAACCATCCCAAAAATAGACAGTTTTCTTAGATAGTTCTTATCTCGATGTGATACCCTTATTAGGCGTTCACAGCAGGCATAGCCATCACTAATAAAGTTGGAGAAACGTATGAAAAGAAGCACCTGGATTATTATCGGTATCGTCGCCGGGATCTTACTGGTAGGCAGCTCCTTCACTGCCGGCACGATTTTTGGGAATGTGTTTCTGCCCCATGCAGACTACCTGGATTTCCTCTCACCAGCTGAGGTTTCTTCAAGTCCAAACACGCAAACCAGCGACAGCGAACCTCTTTCCCGGGATGAGCTTTTCGTTCCTTTCTGGGAAGCCTGGGACATCGTTCATGATCAATATGTCGATCAGCCGGTGGATGATACATCCCTGATGCGGGGAGCAATCAGCGGCATGCTGGATTCTTTGGGCGATCAGCACACATCCTACATGGACCCGGACCAGTATCTCCAGGCGAATATTCCAATAGACGGAGAAGATGAAGGCATTGGCGCCTGGGTAGATACTGAAGCCGAATTCCTGACGATCATCAGCCCCATGCCCGGATCTCCCGCTGAAAAAGCCGGCTTGGAACCTGGCGACCAGGTCATTAAAATCGACGGCGAGGATATGTCCGGGATAGATGGCTCGCTGGTCATCCGCAAAGTCCTGGGACCGGCAGGTTCAAGTGTTGTTCTCACCATCCAGAGGGAAGGTGAACCAACACCCTTTGACGTAACCATCGTCCGCGAAAAGATCACCGTTCCCAGTGTGGAAAGCCGCATGCTCGATAATCAATTGGGCTATATCCAGATCTACACTTTCGCTGCGGAAACCCGTAGTGAGCTGAGAGATCAGCTGAAAGATCTCCTGGACCAGAACGCCCAGGGACTGATCGTCGATTTGCGCAATAACGGCGGAGGATACCTGAAAACTGCAGTCGATGTAGCTTCAGAGTTCATCGATGACGGAGTAATCCTCTATGAGGATTACGGAATCGACCAGGGAATGGATGATTATCAGGCAGAGAGAGGTGGGCTGGCAACGGACATACCTCTCGTTCTGCTTGTCAACGAGGGTTCTGCCTCTGCATCGGAGATTGTGGCAGGCGCGATCCAGGACTATCAACGCGGCCCGCTGGTCGGAGCGACCACCTTTGGGAAAGGCTCTGTCCAGAACTGGATCCCTCTCAGCGATGGCCAGGGTGCTGTTCGGGTGACCATCGCCCGCTGGCTGACCCCCGAGAAACGGCAGATTCATGAAATCGGGCTCGAACCTGACTACCCGGTTGAATACACCGAAGAGGATTTCCAGCAGGAGAAGGATCCCCAGCTTGATAAAGCGATTGAAATCCTCCAGGACTTGATCAAAGACCAACAAGGGAACTGATTATGTTTTACCTAAACCCCCAATACCTGTTATATATGGCACCAGCCATCCTGTTAATGCTGGCTGCCCAGATGTATGTCAATTCGACCTATCGGAAATGGGGTCAGATAAAGACCCGGAGCGGAGCAACCGGTCTGGATGCAGTGCACCGTATCATCTCCGTCAACAACCTGGAAGGAATGCCGGTCCGGCAAATTTCCGGTAAGCTGACAGACCATTATGACCCCCGCAAGAAAGAGCTCAGCCTATCCTCTGCTGTCTATCAAGGCAACTCCGTCGCCGCCGTGGCAATCGCCGCCCATGAGCTGGGCCACGCCCAACAGGACCAACAGGGATATTTTCCCCTGCAGCTGCGGTCGATGCTCGTGCCGGCAGTCAATATCGGCTCGACGCTGGGTTGGATCCTGATCATGGCGGGATTGGTGTTGAACGTGATCGGCATTGCCTGGCTGGGAGTAATCGCCTTCTCTGGTGGGGCAATCTTCGCTCTAGCGACCCTACCTGTCGAACTCAATGCCTCCGCCCGGGCAAAACAGCTGCTGAAGAACAGCGGAGTGATCCTCACTGCCCAGGAAGAACAGGGAGTGAACAGCGTGCTCAACGCCGCAGCCCTGACCTATGTTGCCGCGCTGTTTACTGCTGTCATGCAGCTGCTGTACTGGATCTCAATCGTTTCCGGCGGTCGGCGCCGCAGATAGAACTCTCCAAATTCCAAACGATCTATAAAAAAACGGTTTCCTGGCTGGAAACCGTTTTTCCATTAATCGTCTCAGGAGAAGCTGTCATCGGACAGCTTTCCTGGTATCTCCTCCCGCACCTTATTCAACCAGCCGATTCTTACCTTACCAGGCTGATCGAAGTCTGGCACATAGGGTTTGATATCCAGCAGCGGTGTGCCATCGAGGATATCCAGATTTTCGACTTCCAGGATATTATCCTGAATGGAAAGTAATTTCACAATCGAGATCCCGATGGGATTCGGTCGGCTGGGAGCTCGGGTAGCGAAAAGACCATGTTTATCATCATCCAGAAAAGGTTTTACCAGCAGCTGAGGACTTTTCGCCCGATGGAAGTAATATACCAGGATCAGATGGGAAAAGCCCTCCAAATCCTGGAGGCCTGGAACATACTCTCTATCCAGGGCAATTTTCCCTTTCTGCCCCTGGGCTGATCCCGGTTGGATGGGCATGCCTTCCTTTTCTTGAAAGGGGGTGTGGATGATCCCGATGGGGCGGACCAAGAAATTGTCTTCAGATGTCATCGCGCTTCGCTCCTGGCAATCTGCTGGGTGATCAAGCGCACCCCCGCTTTATGAACCTGCCTGAATATCGCACCCTGGCAGAGCGCTGCCAGCACCGCTGGAATATCTTCCACGGAGGATCCCGCCAGCAGATCCACACCATATTCCGCGAACAGCGGAGTCAATGGCGTTGAAGGACCTAAAAGCAGCACGTAGGCTTCTGGTTTGCAAAGCTGAAGCAGCTCCGGCAGGGTGTGGTTGATAAAGGTCATCCCGGTGATTGCGACCAGGTCGGCATCTGGCAGCAGTTCCGGTGCTGTGCTGGCAGGTTGATCGCCAGCGATGGGATTGAGTTCAAGTACCTGGAAATCAGTGATCTGCTCCTGGAGAGAGCGGGTGAAGGGAAAATGACCGACCATCACCACTTTTCGACCCATCCCTCGGGAGAGGATTTCCTGTTCTGCATTCCGATTGCTCCAGCTCTCTGGCTGGCGGGGAAGCAGGGCGTTGATGGCCGCACAGCCCAGGCTGCGGCGGAGAGGTATCTCAGATTCGATCCAGCTGGCCAATTCCCGGGCAGGATAAGACTCCAGCTTTCCGGGATCAGGGATGATCGGCTGCCCGGTATGATGGTGCTCCTCACTCAGCGTAGAAGCCAATCCGCACTGCGGCCCGCTGTCTTTCTCAACCACCACTGCGGTCCAATGCAAACCGATCCTCACCTCCCTGACCGGGAAATCCGGCAGATTATTTAGAATTTTGGAATACATGACACTCCTTTCCTCCGGATAAAGGTCTGTTTATCCATTATAATCCTCCTGTCTGGGTCGCCGGGCAATAGTCATAGGGATAAGAAAGGAAAGCCCGGGATCAAAGAGAGTGCCAAAATCATCTAAAGAGGTTTGACCAAAACAATCCTGCACGGTATAATGTTTCGTCGGTATTCGAGAATGAAACTGAAGGAGTCACACAGAAATGCCAAAACGGACGTATCAACCGAAAATCAGACGCCGGGCCCGCGTTCATGGGTTCCGTGCTCGTATGAAATCCAAAGGCGGACAGGACGTACTTAAGCGACGTCGCCAAAAAGGTCGCTACCAGTTAGCTCATACCAAGAACAACCACGTAAAGAATACCAACTGGAATAGCTGACTCAGCACCTGTGCAAAGGAGATACCGCCTTACAAGCTCAATTGAAATCAAACGGGTGCGGCGATCAGGCGATTCATATGTCCACCCGCTCCTTGTTCTGATAATCAAAGCTGGGAACAGTCCGATTTCGCGATTTGCGGTAACAGCAGGCACATCGATCGGCAATGCGGTTAAGAGAAACAGAG
>JARROG010000046.1:0-8900 GCA_037384185.1 Anaerolineales bacterium
GGGGAGTTGTAAGCAGTAAGCAGTAAGCCGTTAACAGTGATCAGTGATCAGTTGTCAGTGACCAAACAGTAGTTCATACTTTACCGGTCGCGGGCGTAACCTGCCCCGGTCCTCGGTCCTCCGGTCGCGGAGAAAGCGCAGAAAGATCAGGCGCAGCTTGTCCCGGTCCTCGGTCTTCGGTCATACTGAAAGGGCTTTCAGATCAATCGCAGGCGGTCGGCAGCATCCGGGGTGAGCGGCAGGACGATCTGGATCTGGGTGCCCTCACCGGGAATGGATTTGACATGGAAAACCCCCTGGACCAGCTCGGCTCGCTCGCGCATGTTGAGCATGCCCAGGCTGCCCCGGTCGTCGTAATTGCCCATCACGTCATCTACCAGGAAACCTTTGCCGTCATCCTCGATTTCCAGAAAGGCCAGGTCGGATTGCAACCGGGTGACTTTGACCCAGATGTGTTCCGCCTGGGCATGTTTGCGGGCGTTGTTGACCGCTTCCTCAGCTACGGTGAAGATCACTGTCTGGGTGTTCATGTCCAGTTCCTGCACCAGCTCCGAGTCGCATTGGATGATCACGTTCTGGCCGAAGGTCTCCTGGGTCTTTTCAGCCATGGAGTTCAAGGCAGCGATCAGGCCTTCTGATTCCAGCACCAGCGGGCGGAGCGTGAAGAGCATATGCCGCAGCTGCTTGGAGGTACGGCGAGCCAGCTCCTCTGTCTGGTAAAGGGCTTCGCCGGCTGCGGTGATGTCTTTGTTGAGCAAATGGCGGGCCCGGCTGATCTGCATGGGGATGGCTGCCACGGTTTGCGTTGGTCCGTCGTGCAGAGCCCGGGCCAGCCGGCGCTGGGCTTCTGACTGGGCCTTGATAATTTGATCGCGCTCAGTCTTCAATTCCTGGAAGAGATGAGCGTTCTGCATGGCGACCTGAGCCTGGGACCCAATGGTGTTGATCACGTCCTGGGCGTCAGCGTTGAAGTAATCCGCATCTGGATGGCCAAAGAGAATGACCCCAAAGGTGTCCAGGCCAGCCCGTAACGGGAGGGCATACCCAGAGCTGCAAGCCCGGAATGAGATGAACTGTTTTAGTTCAGGATCGGTGCCCAGGTCGTTGGTCACCTGGGGGTCGCCAGTTTCAATGACCTTTTCCAGCAAACCATTGACACCAGGAACCCGGGTGGTCATATCTGGGCGTGGCAGTCCTCGGCTGTAGGCTACCACCAGGTCAGGCACTGCCATCTCCTCTTCAGCGAAGAGCAGCACGGCACTGATCAGGCGGTCCGTGGGCATATCCAGGATGCGTAGAGCTAGGAATGCCGCGTCAAGACTTTTTTCCAGAACCCGGGAGTAGTTGAGGGTCACTGTCAGATCAGTGATCAGCGCGTACATGCGCCGGATGCGTTCCTTGGTTTTGTCTTCGTCTTTTCTTCTACGAGGTTTCGATTCTGTTTCCTGGGTATTGCCATCTCGAGGGAGCAGCAGGTAGGCAGCACCGCCTCCCAGCAGAAGGGAGATCAGCACTGCCAAGCCCAGGATGATCCAAAACTCTTGCACAGATACCATATTCAATCCGTAAATCGTTCAGGTGACATTCTATATCATAACCCAAAACAAGTCAGTTTTCATCCAGCCCAATCAATCGCTGTCGTACAGCTCGCTGGAAAATAAAGTTTCCAATATCGGCACAAGCTTCCCGGCAGCTTTGGCCCGATGGCTGACCAGGTTTTTTTGTTCCGGGGTGAGCTCTGCCATGGTCAGGCCAGAATCTGCCAGGCGGAAGATCTTATCATAGCCAAAACCACCGTGTCCCCGCTCTTCCGGGATGATATCTCCCCGGCAGGTACCGCGGGTGACAATGGGAGATCCTTCCGGTCCTACCAGGGCGATCACACTCTGGAAGGCGGCTTTCCAGGGCCGCGGGTGATGCTTGAGGTTCTCGATCAAGTATGCCCTCCGATCCTTATCCGTTGCGCCTGGCTGGGGTGCGTAGCGGGCTGAATAGATGCCCGGGGCCCCATCCAGGGCTTCGACTTCCAGCCCGGAATCGTCTGCCAGGGTCCACATCCGGGCTGCATCCGCAAAGATCGCGGCTTTCAGTACCGCGTTTTCCAGGTAGTTCAATCCGCGTTCTTTAACCTCGAGATCCAAGTCCAGATCCGCGGGGGATAACAGCTCCAGATCGAGCCCGCCTAAAAGCGACCGCAGCTCGTCCAGCTTCCCTTGATTGTTGGTCGCCAGTAACAGCTTGATCATAAATTCCTGTCCAATTTTGCTACCATGATTTTAGATGATATTCAAAAATGGTGCTTAAGAAAACCGTTAGGTAGTGCCAAACAGGCTCTGTGCTATGGGGTAAAATGATAGTACAGCCACCTATCAGAGAGCCTATGCCAACCAATCTTCCTGCCGATTATTTCAACGCCGAGGAGCGCTTCCGGTCAGCTACCACGACCGAGGACAAGGTCAAGTACCTGGAAGAGATGCTCAGCACCATTCCCAAGCATAAGGGTACGGATCACCTGCGCGCAGACCTGCGCAGGAAGCTTTCGAAATTGAAAACTGCCTCCACCTCTAAAATGGGGGTCAAGAAGCAGGGTTCTCCCTACCATATCAACAAGGAGGGGGCGGGTCAGATCGTGGTCATAGGTCCCACGAATGTAGGGAAGTCCACCCTGATCGCTTCTCAGACCAACGCCGAACCGGAGGTCTCTGAAGTCCCTTTTACCACCTGGAGTCCTACTCCAGGAATGATGGCGATCGATAATATCCAGGTCCAACTGATCGATACGCCGCCAATCAGCGAGGAATACATCGATCCGGAATTCCTCAATCTCATCCGCCGGGCAGACCTGGTCCTGATCATGATCGATCTGCATGCTAACCCGGTCCAGGAACTGGAGTTCGTGCTGGAAAGGCTGCGGGAGAACCGCATCGCTCCTAGCTACCTCGAAGGTACCGTCCAAACAGAAGAGTTCCTGCTCTCTGTTCCCAGTTTGGTGCTGGTCAATAAATTTGATAACGCTGACTATGCTGAGCACTATCAGATCTTCCGGGAACTGCTGGAGGGGGAGCACCCCTTGATCCCTGCATCCGTGAAAACCGGCTATCAGCTGGATGATCTCAAGCAAGCCATTTTTGAAGCGTTGGGAGTGATCCGGGTCTATTCCAAGGCTCCCGGGAAAGATCCGGATCGCAGCGCTCCGTTCGTGGTGGAAAAGGGGATCCAGCTGGGAGAGTTTGCCGGTAAGGTGCACAAGGATTTTCAGGAGAACCTCAAGTCAGCCAAGATCTGGGGGATAAGCGCTGATTTTCCCGGGCAGATGGTCAGCCGCGAACATGTCCTTGAGGATGAGGATATTGTAGAGCTACAGATCTGATTGTGTGAGGCGGTCGGAACACGAGAGGCCGGTGAGAATGAGAGAGGGGATCGAGTGTATATCGCAATTGGCGAAGGGGAAGGGTGAGCCGGTCAGCTGCCTGTAGTTATCCATCTGTCATTGTGAGCGCAGTAAAGCAATCGCCCTGGTCCAAGGGCCTTAGTCGATCTGTTCTGGATTGTCTCTTGTGGTCATCAGATTTCCGTGTAAAATAAAAGCACCGAGGGGGAATGTTAACGGTTGAGCTGGGCTGTCCACTCTATCTTTCTTCCTAGAAAGGAGAAGTTCATGTCATTCTCAACCAAGCACTCGCTGTTCTTTGTCCTTCTAGCGCTGTTCACCTGCTGCAGCATTGTAATGGCAGGGTGCGGCCAAGCTATTCTTTCCCAACCTGATTCGGGCGCTGGAGAGGATGGGGCTCTTGATGAGATCGATCTCTCCGGTGCTTCTGATGACGTTAATGGAGAGCCCGGTGATGATTCTGGAGAAGGTTCGGATGGTGAGAGCAGCGACGCAGGAGATGAGATTCCGGTCATCATGGCACATTGTCCGGCCGAACCAATGGCAATGAATTTGATCCTGAATCACACTTGGGATTTCAGTCCCAACCGCGATGTCGATAAAATGATCGTTAACGGTTCAACCGGTGCTTATGTCTCCTGTCCGCTGACAGTTCATAAGGGCCAGGTCAGCATGGAGGACTGCTATTTTCCGGTTACCAACACTGGGCATATCAACACGGATTCTGGACCCTGCGATATTGAGGCAACCGGCGGGGCAATTCTTTCTCTCGACGCTGGTTCCTGTGAAGATGGCATTGTCACCTTGCTGATCACAGAGATGGTAGATGCCGATGTGGGCCTTTCAGGTGCCATGAACTGTCCAAAAACATCTCAGCCTTATTTTGCATTTTATCCACCATCGTTCAACTCACTTGAGTTTCCTATAAGCGCCAGTCCAGCTTACCAGACCGAAGTAATGGACCCAGATTTGACCAATCAATTTCGCTATCACAAAGAATGGAGTTTATACTCTCCGGAGATCCCTTCACCGCAAAGTGAAGATTGAGTCAGCCCAAGATTGTTAAGCGTCACGGATGCACCAGTTGGTTCCCTGGTGCATCTTTTGTTTCCGGCCTTTAATTACTGGTAAGATAAAGGAATTATGAAATTATCCCGAAAAACCTGGCTGCAGCTGACGGCAGCCACCCTGATCCGTACTGTGCTTAATACCGGTTTCCGAATGGTCTTCCCTTTTCAACCAATCTTGATGGAAGGTTTTGGAATCAGCTTGACTGGAATCAGCCGTATGTATGCCGGCCAATCCCTGGTAGGGATACTCAGCCCTTTTCTGGCATCTGTAGCCGACACCCGGGGGAGAAGGACTGGAATGCTGACCGGCCTGGTGATCTTCAGCCTGGGTGTGCTGCTCGTGCTGCTGATGCCAACGCCGCTGGGGTTCTTTTTCTTCCTGGTGCTTTCTATGCTGGGGAAATCGATCTTTGACCCGTCCCTGCAGGCCTATTTTGGAGACAATATTCCCTACTCCAGACGGGGATTTGTGATGGGTCTCATTGAGATAAGCTGGTCCCTGTCCTTTTTCCTGGGTATGCCCCTGATCGGTTTTATTCTCAGCCGGTTTGGTTTGCTGGAACCTTTTTTGGTCCTGGTCGTGCTCAGCCTGGTCTCGATCCTGGTTGTGTTGGGTTTGATTCCCCCTGATGGCGTTCCCAAAGCGTCCGGGCAGACCGTAGTCTCCAAGATCAATCAGGTACTGCGCTCCGGCCCTGCCCTGGCCGGTTTGGGAGTGATGACTTTGATCTGTCTCGCGAATCAGCTGATCAACGTGGTCTTTGGGGTCTGGTTGAATACATCTTTCGGCATGCAGATCGCTGCTCTGGGGGGAGCGTCCGCTGTGATCGGCCTGGCGGAGCTGCTGGGTGAGAGCGGCGTGAGCGCCCTAACTGATAAGCTCAATAAACAGCGGGCGGTGCTGATTGGTCTGGGAGGAAATATCCTGGCTTCCGGCCTGCTGCCCCTGTTGGGGGAAAAGGTTTGGGGAGCATACCTGGGACTGTTCCTATTTTACCTGACCTTTGAGTTCACCATCGTCAGCTTGATCCCTTTGATGACCGGAGTCCTGCCCCGGGCTCGGGGGACCGTGATGGCATTGACGATCGCCAGCGCGAACCTGGGAAGAGGTTTGGGTTCCCTGGCGGCAGCTCCCATGTATCTGGGAGGCTTCTGGATCAATGCCCTCTTTGCCGCGCTGGTGAACCTGCTGGCGATCATTTGTCTGCGATATGTGATCGTTCAGGAAGAAGGTTGACCTATTCGATCGGCAGTCCCTCAAGCTCCTTGACCATCCCCTCAATCACATCAAAACCACCCTGCCAGAAAGCCTGGCTGTTGATATCTATATCCGCTTTGGAAAGGATATCTGCCGGTGATTGGGATCCGCCTGATTCGAGGATCTTGATGTAGCCCGGCTTAAAGCTGTCTCCCTCTTCCTGATAGCGCTGGTAAAGTGATAAGACCAGCAGCTGCCCGAAAGCATAAGCGTAGACGTAGAACGGGGTATGGTAGAAATGCGGGATGGAGACCCATTCCCAGCGGAACTCGTCTCCGATGGATACTGCATCGCCAAACTGTTTGGTCAAATTCTCCAGATACATCTCCGAGATGTCATTGATGATGGCTCCCTCATCAATCATCTGGTGGGCATCCCGTTCGAACAGGGCGAAGAAAGCCTGGCGCATAATCGTGGCATAGGCATCGTCAACCTGCTTGAAGAGGATATCCCGCCGGACAGCCGGGTCGCTTTCCCGGGAAAGCAGCCGGTCGATCAGCAGCATTTCCCCGAACGTTGAGGCGTTCTCAGCCAAAGGCAGCGAGGAGTGGTAAGTGAAGGTGCTGTGATCTGCCGCCAGCAGGGCGTGGATGCCGTGGCCCAATTCATGGGCCATGGTGGCCACTGAGTCGGCAGTGCCCTGATAGTTCAGCAGCACCCAGGGGGAGAGAGATTTATCCACGGACCAGCAGAAAGCCCCGCCGCGCTTCCCTTTGCGGACTTCGCTGTCCACGTGTCCATCGGCGATGATCTTTTCTGCCAGGTCGGCAATGCGGGGATCGAAATTCTGAAAAGCATCCAGCACCATCTCAATTCCGGTCTGGAAATCATAGGTCTTGTCCGATTGGGCAACCGGAGCGTAGATGTCATAGCGCCGGAGCTGGTCGGTTTTCAGCCAGCGCGCTTTAAGGTCAAAGAAGCGCTGAAATGTAGGGGCATTCTTTTCGCAGACAGCCAGTAGAGCATCCACGGCTTGATCGGGCACATCGTTGCGCAGGTTGCGGACGGCGATAGGGCTGTGATAGTTGCGCAGGTCGATGTTCTCGTTGGACCAATCGCGGACCACGGTCTGGTAGATCTGTCCCAGAATGGGTCCATCGTCCCCGTAAACCCGGTACAGCTCCTGGTAGATAGCAGCCCGGAGCTTGGGATCGTGGTGCCGGGCGTAGACCATCAGCTCGCCGCGGGTAAGGTCCTTCTCCTCACCATCCACTTCCACTTTAAAGGTATAGCGGTTGGTGATCGAGTCATAGAGTGTGATCAGGGCGCTGAAGCCGGTGACATTCTTGATGTTGATGACCTTTTCTTCTGGTTCGGAAAGGGTATGGGGCGTGAAGTGCCTCATCTCCTCCAGCCAGTATTTCAGGTCTCCTGCACCTGCCATCAACCGGTCAGCGGTGGTCTGGTCAAGTTTTTTCCACCAGATGTTGAAGAACAGGGTCTTGTTCTGCAGTTCGACCAGATACTGCTCAATGCGGGCCTGCAGGGCCTGGGCATCCTGGTTCTGGGTATCTTCGGTGAACCACAATCCTGCATACCCGTACAGCCGGTTGCTCCGGATGGTGATTTCCTCTAACTCTGAAACGATCTCCAAGAAATCGCCTTCCTCAATTTCAACATCCAGGTCATCCCGGCGCTTCTCGAAAGCCCCGATCTCGCTCTCAAGTTCTTTCATAGCGGTCTTGAACTCTGGCGATTCGTGACTTGGAAATAGTGCGTTCAGACTCCAGCGTTGTTGTTTGTAATTTGCGGTCATAGTCTTGATCCTTTTTTTATGAATAGCTCAGAAGAGGTAGTGATGGGATTATACAATATGACCGGGTAAATGAGACCGGAATTGGCTGGGTTTCCTCCTTGGTTTAGCTCCATCCAGTCTGTCATCGCGAGAAGGCCGTTGTACTCCCGTCTTGCAATGACAATTTAAGCGTACCTTATCCAACCTAAAATAAAGGTTGAAGATCCATCTTGAACGATGATATAAAAATCGGCTGAGGTTTACAATGGCCTATAGGGGCTTCTACCCCTCCATGTTATAATTTTTCAGCTGTAATCATTTTCTCCCTGGGAGATATCAAGCAGGAGTAATTATGACTGAAGCGCTGGATTTCCAATCCCTGATCATGGTGCTGGAAAAATATTGGGCCGAGAGCGGCTGTTTGATCTGGCAGCCGTATCATACGGAAGTTGGCGCCGGTACGATGAATCCGGCCACCTCCCTCCGCGTGCTGGGTCCGGAGCCTTGGAATGTGGGTTACGTTGAACCCTCCATCCGGCCTGATGATGGCCGTTACGGAGAAAACCCTAACCGCTTCTATCAGCATACCCAGTACCAGGTGATCCTCAAACCGGACCCAGGGAACCCCCAGACACTCTATCTAAGATCTCTGGAAGCCATGGGTATTGATCCGGCAGAGCATGATATTCGTTTCGTGGAGGATAACTGGAAATCGCCTGCACTGGGGGCTTGGGGATTGGGTTGGGAAGTCTGGTTGAACGGGCTGGAAATCACCCAGTTCACCTATTTCCAGCAGTCGGGCGGCCAGCCGCTTGATCCAGTGTCAGTGGAACTCACTTACGGCCTGGAGCGCATCGCCATGGCGCTGCAGGGTGTGCGGGATTTCAAAAATATACGGTGGAGCAAGGATTACACCTATGGGGATGTCCAGCTTCAGAGCGAAGAGCAGTTCAGTAAATATGCTTTCGAGCTGGCTGACGTGGATCATATGCGGGAGCTTTACGAACTGTACGAAAGCGAAGCCGAGCGTTGTTTGGAGAACAGGCAAACTCTACCAGCCCATGATTTCGTGCTGAAATGTTCCCATACCTTCAACCTGCTGGATACCCGCGGCGCAGTCGGTGTGACAGAGCGCGCTAATTTTTTCCACCGCATGCGGGATCTCTCCCGTCAGGTGGCGGAATGTTATCTGGAAGAGCGCAGAGAATTGGAGTATCCCTGGCTTGGGAAAGGGGAAAACTCGGGAACAAAATCCTCCCAGGTTGTCCCTGGAAAACCATTGGATCAGCCGGCGGCTTTTGTGCTGGAGGTTGGAACTGAAGAGCTGCCGCCTGGGGATGTCGTGGATGCCATTCAGCAGCTGGAAGAAAAAGTGCCGGCCCTGCTCTCCGAGCTGCGGCTGAGCTCCAGCGGTCTGCAGGTTCTGGCGACACCCAGACGCCTGGT
>JARROG010000047.1:0-8728 GCA_037384185.1 Anaerolineales bacterium
GCACTCTTCCCCAATCACCTCGATGTTCTCCCAATTGAGCTTGATCTACTTCCAGGTAATACTGCCGGACAGCCGGGTTGACGTTGATCACCCGTTCTGTTGCGGACTTGCGGATGATCTGCTTCTGTGCTCGGCTTTCCTCCGGTACAGTGATCAGCAGATCGCCCAGCGGGAAGGCAGCGCATGCCAGCCGCTGGCCATCCAGGTCCATTTTCTTGAGAAGGCGCTTTTCTTCGTTCTCCTTGGGAGATAAATGATCAGCCCGGGAATGGATCTTGTGTTTCTCAAATAAGCCTTCCTCAACGATCACGTGGCATTTCCCGCAGGTTTGCTTCCCGCCGCAGATGCTTTCGATCTGCACGCCCATGGCATCAGCAGCTTCCAGGAGGGATTTTCCCTCCGGAACCTGATCCCGCCTGCCTGAGGGCATGAGAATCACGGTATGTGACTGTTCTTTCCCCGAATTTCCTTGCGCCATAAGGTCCTTCAGTCAGCTTTCTTGTTTTTGACCATTTCAGCTGTTCTTTTCCAATCGATCTCAGGAAAAGCTTGATCCAATTCTTCCAGGAGCTGAGCGCTGACTATTTCTGCAGTGCCGGGCCGATCCTTTTCCTCTGACCACTGGAAACCAGCCATATAGCTGTCCTCATCAATGGATTTGGCTCTCATGGCTGCATCATCGATTGCCAGCTGGAATCTTTCCGGGAGCTGTTTGGAGATCCTTCCATCTTCGTCCTCGACCCGGATCTGGGAAGGGATGTCATGCCAATAGAGAATCCTGTATTTTGCCATTGTTCCTCCTCGCGCTAGCGATTGAGTTTTTCCATTTTAGGGTCGAATAAGGGGTCGCGGGTGACAAGCGCTGGGAGGCGTTCCCCGCGGTAGTCTACTTCAAGCTCCCTGCCTTCCCGGGCATACTCAACTGGCAGGTAAGCATAGGCAATGTGTTGGCCCACACTGTATCCGAAGTCAGTGCTGGTAATATATCCTACCACCTGGTTTCCATCCAGAATCGGCTCTTTCCCCAGGGGCGCTCCTTCCTTGATAGTAAGGCAGCACAGTTTTTTCTCCGGTTTGGTTTTGGCCGCTTCCAGGAGGGATTTTTTACCAAGGAAGTCATCCTGATCCAGATCGACCGTCCAGCCCAGACCGGCCTGGTACGGTGTGTACTCCGCTGTCAATTCCGCTCCCAGGGCCCGGTAGCCTTTCTCGAGCCTGAGCGACTCAAAGGCGCCCATCCCAGCGGCGATGAGTTCGTCGGTTTGGCCGGCATCCCAGAGCACTTTCCACAGGCGATCTCCAAACTCGACTGGCGTGTAGATCTCCCAGCCCAGCTCGCCAATGTATGAGATCCGGAATGCCCGCGCTGGAATGGCTTCGATTTCGATGGTTTGAGCGGTTAGATAAGGGAAAGCCTGATTGGAGATGTCCTGGTTGGTCAGCTTTTCGAGCACACGTCTGGCTCGAGGTCCCCACAGGCCAACGGCAGTATAGGCTGAGGTGATGTCCCTGACCTGCAGATTTGCGTTTTGAGGAACATGCTGCTTGATCCAGGCCAGGTCGGTCATTCCTGTACTGGCTCCTGTCAGGATCCAAAAACGATCCTTCCCGATCTGGGTGATGGTGAGGTCGCTTTGATAGGTGCCTTTGTCATTCAGCAGGGCAGTATAGACGATCTTCCCTTCCCCCCGCAGGACCCGATTGGCGGACAGATACTCCACGAACGCTGCTGCGTCGGGTCCGCTGATTTCAATCTTGAAGAACGAGCTCAGCTCGAAGAGTGCTGCTTTTTCCCTGGCTGCCAGGTGCTCTGCTCCCTGGATTGGAGACCAATAGCGGGCAGACCACCCCTTCCGGGAAGGAATCTGATCCCCGTAAGCTGCCAGCAGGCGTTTGTTGGATTCGTACCATTGAGGCCGCTCCCAACCGACACTTTCGAAGAATTCCCCACCCAGATCTTTCAAATGTCGATGATAGGGCGCCAGGCGGATCCCCCGGGTGTGCTCCATCTGCTGCTTGGGGTGAATGATGTCGTACACTTCCCGGTACTGCTGGGCAGCTGTGCGGGTTAGATAGTATTTGGTTGTCATGTAGTCGCTGAAACGGTTGACATCCATTGCCCGCAAATCGATAGTAGGTTGGCCAGAGTCCATCCATTGAGCGATGGCTTTCCCCACCCCTCCGGAATGAGTGACCCAAATGCCAATCGCAGTCCAGAAGTTCTTCAGATGGGAAGGCTTGCCCAGGATGGGATAACCGTCGATGGTAAAGGCGAACATCCCGTTGAAATGGGTCGGGAAGCTTTTTCCGTGCAGCTCCGGGATCAGCTCCTTGGCAGCCGCATGAGCGGTCTGGAAATCGTCCTCTGTAAAGGGGTGCATCGCGTCCTTTCCCACCTGGTAAGGATCCACCAACAGGGGTTCGTGCTTATAAGAGCCGATTCCGTAACGGTCCTGGTGCTGGCGGAAATACATCGAGAAATCCTGATTACGCAGGATGGGATGGACGATCTCTCTCTTTTCTCCCTGGAGAGACTCCAGAGGTTCCGAGATCAAGTACTGGTGTTCGACGGCCATCAGCGGCAGGTGGACGCCCAGCTGGTCCGAGAGGACCGGGCCCCAGATGTTGGTAGCCAGCAGGACCTGCTCTGCCTGGATGTTGCCCTTGTCCGTGAGAACCTGTGTCACTCTTCCGCTGCTGGTCTGGAAGCCGGTTACCTCTGTCTCCCCGTAATAAGTGACAGCCCCCTGTTGTTTTGTGATTGCTGCCATGGCTTCCACTGCATTGACCGCCAGGGCATCTCCGTCACTGGGTACATAGAGTCCACCCCGGATGACCGAAGGGTCAATAACGGGGATGTGCTCCTGGACTTCCTGAGGGGAGAGTAATTGCGAGTCCAGGCCGTAGGCTTTGCCCCAGCCCCATCTGCGGTGCAGATCCTGCCAGCGCTGTTTGGTGTAGGCGACTTCGATTCCTCCTACCGGGTAGAATGTCGGGTGGTCTTCGCTGTGCAGCTTGTTGAGCAGCTCCACGGTCTGCTGGGCAAAGATGCACATGGTCTTGGACCCATTGGTTTGGAAGACCAATCCCGGAGCATGGGATGTGGATCCTCCGGTGTGAAACAGCGGGCCTTTATCAAGCACTACAATATCCTGCCAGCCTAATTCTGCCAGGTGGTAGGCAGCAGATACCCCAACTATTCCCGCTCCAATGATGACCAGTTTGGCTTCTTTTTCCATGATTTCTCATTCTCCTTGAGCCCGATGTTCAGGGCTGAAGCAATTCACAAATATAAATCCTGAACGTCGGCACTTTTTTGATTCTCGCCCTTACCAGAAAGTCTTGATGTCATCCTGCTCCCAATAGCGGGGGTCAGCCGTGTCCCAGGTATAGGTTCTGTCGCTAAAATCTGTCACCGGCTTTCCAAAGAGACTTCCTCTTCGCAGGTGAGACCGGGGATGATAGCCAGCTTGATTGCCAGGGACGGATCTCCGACCTGGCCGAACCGGTATATCCTGCGGCCTGATTGGAACCCCTCTGGCTGCCCGCCGGGAAGTCAGCTCCCGCCGGTAATTCTGCCGCAGTGAGCTGCGGTTGACGCGAGTGTACGGTCTTTCCCGCTGCAGGCCAGGGTGGTCCTGGTAGAGTTGGCTGACCCTGCCGGTAAACCGGGCGAGATTGAAGAGCTGGATGTTGTGGCGGGTCTTGCCCCAGTCCGCCAGGTCGGCCAGGATCTCACCGATCACGCTGGCAAATTTATAGCCGTGGCCAGAAAAACCGCTAGCAAAGGATACCTGGGGGTAATCCGGGTGGAGATCTATGATGAAGTGATTGTCCGGCGAATTGGTGAACATGCAGGCGACCAGCGACATTGTAGGTCCGGATCCGTCCGGGAAATAGCGGGAAGAGAATTCCCGGAGCATTTGCTCATCTTCCAGAAGCGGCTCCCGGTTGTAATACTCAGGATTGACCATTTCCTGGAAATGATGATATTTCCCGAATTTGAATCCGGGAACACCGTGGACTGGAAAGCCGTAAAATCGTCCCTCAGGGACGAGGATATTGAAAACCGGGAATGTGCCTGGCGTAAAGTATTCCGGTTTGTAGGGCTGCAGCCAGGCCAGCACCTGCCGTTCCGGAATTGCCAGTCCGTTGAGAATGGGAAGGATCTGGGGATTCCAGGCTCCAGCAGTGATCACCAGACTATCAGCCAGGTACTGGTCGCGGTCGGTGATGACCCGCACACCATCACCGTCAGGCTCCCAGCTTAGAACCGTTTCCCTGCCGTGGACCTCGCCGCCCAGCTGATGGGCTGCTTCAATATAGGCGACAGTGCTGGCTTCAGGGATCAGGAATCCACCTTCCGGTTGGTAGACTCCCATCAAGTCCTCAGGAAGGCGGTAGCCAGGATAGCGCTGGTTGATCTCCCGGCCGGTGAGGATTTCATGGACCAGGTTGTGATCTATGCTGGATTGGCGCGAACCCTTGAAAACCCAGGAATCAGCTGGACCGATATCCAGAGACCCGGTTTGCACCAGCAGCTGCCGGCCGGAACGCCGCTCGATTTCCTGCCAGAGTTCATAGGCACGCTTGATGAGGGTGACATAAGAGGGGTCTTCGTAATAAGCCTTGCGGATGATCCTTGTATAGCCGTGGGAAGACCCCATGGTGTTGGGAATGTCAAATTTCTCGATTCCCAGCACCCGTTTGCCGCGCCGGGCCAGTTCATAAACTGCGGCGCTTCCCATGCCGCCGACGCCAAGCACGATGGTGTGATAGGTTTTATGGTAGGTGGCCATCAGGACACCTTCCTGGGAGCGCGAGACCGCAGACGGATATTCCCGGGATCGAAGAAGGGTTTTTCAACAACTTTGGCCAGGGTGGGGCGTTGGTTGACCTCGACCAGCAAAAAATTCCCGGGCCAGCCGTGGCTGACATCCACGAATCCCAAGCCCAGGGTCTCACCTACACTGTGGCCCACTGCGCTGGAGGTGATCTCTCCTACCTGGACGCCTGCGGTTTCCAGATCAAAACTGTCCCCTGCCTCACTGCCGGAGAACATTTTCTCCCGAAGGGAGCTGATATCGGCGATGCTGAAGATCCGATCGCCAGTTTTGGCTGCGCCTTTGCTGTTGATATAAAGACCAGCCCAGATGCGGTCTAAACCCAGGTCCTGGATCTCGAGGAGTGCGTCCCGGCCGACAAAATCCCGCTTGTCAAAACGGATCCATTCCTGTAAACCCAGCTGGAAGGGATTAACCTGCTCGTTGATATCAGCTCCATAGAGCGGGTAGGCTTTTTCGATCCGCAAACTCTGCATGGCTGCCACTCCATAGGGCTGAAGACCATATTCCTTTCCTTCCTTCAGAAAAGTTTCCCAGATCAGCTGAGCTTGCTCGGCTGGAATGTAGACCTCATAGCCGTGCTCCCCTGTATATCCTGACCGGGAGACCAGGACCTCTGTGTCGCCGATCACTCCCTGGGTGAACCAGAAGAAGGTCAGCTCTTCAAGATTGGCGTCCTTGACCAGCGGAGCCAGAAAATCTCCTGAACGGGGTCCCTGGACGGATATCAAGGCGATGGCGCCACCCTGGTCGGTGACGTATGAGCTCATACCAACTGCGTGGTCCGCGATCCAGCGGGTGGTCTTCTTGCGGGGGCCGGAGCTGGTGACCACCATATAATGTTCATCGCCAAATTTGTAGAGAGTGACATCATCCACGATGCCTCCCTGCGGGTTGCAGAGAGTGGAATAGCGCATTTGCCCGGGGTGCATGTCCCGGATCTCGTTCACCAGCAGACGATTGAGCAAGCGCTCGGCACCGGGGCCTTTGATATCGACTTCCCCCATGGTAGATAGATCCTGGATACCGACATTGGTCCGGGTGTTGAGATGTTCGTCATGGGGAGAGCTGTAGGATAATGGGTAGAGGTAATCCCCTCCACCTTTGATCATCTGGGAAGCGGTCCGCCTATGCAGGTCATAAAGCGGTGTTCTGCGTTCTGCCATGGGTAAGTACCTCCTCGGGCATTTAAAACGAATAAATGATTCTCGCTGCAATCAGGTGATCCGGATCTGCGGAAAATAGATCCAGGCGCCGGTGCTTTCAGGAATCAGCCTGGATTTGTTCTTTCCTGCTCTGGATGAAGTCCAGCAGCCGTTGATCTATATCCCCATCCAGCTCAGGAGCCTGGTAGTTCTCCAGCAGCTCCCAGACTTTATGGGAGGCAGCTTCTTCAGCTGTCTGGCTTCCACCTTCCACCCAGGTATCGATATCGCTGTAATCGAAAAGTTTGGAGCGGTAAAAAGCGCTGTCAAAACGCTCGATGGTATGGGGGGTTCCCAGGTGGTGGCCGCCGGGTTCGACATTCCGGAGGGAGTCCATTGCCAGGGAATCCTCACTGAAGTCTATGCCTTTTTCTAGTTTGTGATAGGCGCCCAGCATCTCACAGTCTAGCAGGAATTTTTCGTAGCCAGCGGTTAACCCGTTCTCCAGCCAGCCGGCGGCGTGGAGCACAAAGTTGACCCGGCCAAGGATTGTGGGCAGCATGGTCATCACTGATTCATAGGCAGCCTGGGCATCCGTGGTCTTGGCGCTGGCGAACATCCCGCCGCTCCGGAAGGGAAGATCGTAATAGTGAGCCATCTGGGAACTGGCCAGCAGCGCCAGCTGGGATTCCGGGGATCCGAAGACCGGGGCGCCGGTCTTAAGATCGACGTTGGTCATAAAGGAGCCGTAAATTACCGGGGTGCCGGCTTCGACCATCTGGGCATATACCAGGCCGGCCAGGGCTTCAGCGTTCTGCTGGATCAAGGTGCCTGCCAGAGAGACAGGGGACATCGCACCGGCCATGATAAAAGGCGTGATGATCACTGCCTGGCGGTTCTTGGCATAAACGGTCAGGGCCTGCAGCATGCGGTCATCCAGGCGCCGAGGACTGCTGATGTTGATCAAAGAGAGCAGGGCGGGATTCTTCAGGATGGCATCCCTGCCGAAAAGGATCTCAGCCATCCTGACGCTGTCCTCAGCGTGTTCCCGGGCCATGACTGCTCCCATGAATGGCTTGTCGGAATATTTGATGTGGCTGTAGAGCATATCCAGATGGCGAATCTCCGGGGGGATGTCGGTGGGCTCGACGATGGTTCCGCCGGAATGGTGGATGTAGGGGCTGAGATAGGCCAGCTTGACAAAGTTCTGGAAATCCTCCAGGGTGGCGTCCCGCCGTCCGTTTTCCCGGTCGTAAACGAAAGGAGGTCCATAGACCGGGGCAAAGACCACTTGATCTCCTCCGATCTGGACACTCCGATCCGGATTGCGGGCCAGCTGGGTGAACTGACTGGGTGCTAGATCGAGGTATTTTTCGATCAACTGAGGAGAGAAGTAAGCTGTCTCCCCTTCGACCCGGGCGCCGTGTTCTTTGAGAATCTCGAGAGCTTCCTCCAGATAAAAATCAATCCCGACTTCGGTCAGGATTGTCAGGGATTTCTCGTGAATCAAGTCCAGCTGTTCTTTTTTTAAAATCTCATAAATGGGAAGCTGGCGATCGATCGGCAGGGCTTGCTGGATCTTTTCCCTGCCAGAGCGGTCTTTTCTCCGGTGCCGCCGTGAGCGTTTGCGGGGGGAGGATGTACTCATATAAGACCTCCAAAAGTGTAGAGCGGATAATGGCTCCATTCTACACTCTATTAAGAAGACTCCTAAATCCTGAGAAGGGATATTAATATTTTATTAATAATTTTATGGATATCCATACTAAAATATTTAAGGATAACCATATAAAAAATGATTACCCTGTTTTTATGGAGGGTGGGAGTAATAGATACTATTTTCTAATTTTGTTGTTAATGGAGAACGAGCTAGCAATTTGGATAGAACAGCAGCGGGCAGGACCACTGCTGGAACGAATCTTGATCAGGACGAATGGAATAAATACCTGTTTGATCTACCGTACCAGCAGACCTGCCCGCAGTATCCCTGAAGGAAATCTCTCTGTTCTTTTCGATCTGGAATCCAGCCCTGGCCAGCAGCCGGGGCAGGCCGCGGATGAAATCGCGATTCTTTTCCTGTTCCTCTTCCGGAAGCTCCTCCCAGGCGACTAGATTGGGGTTGGTCTTTTTCTCTGGGTCCTTGACCGGGCCGTAGCGCCAACCGTCTGTCTTCTTCAGCTCACACCAGCTGTGATGCTCCATACACGCCAGACGGGTTACCTGATCTTCACCCCCGTTTTCCCCTTCTGTGAACTGCAGTTTTTCCGCGTCCCAGTCAACCAGAGGAGCGATGCGGCAGCCGATTTCCGCCAGCATGACCGGGATGCGATCCGCCAGCTGGCGGTTGTTCTCCTTCAGTTCAGGGGAGAGATCTTCCCAGGGTGCTAATGCGGGATCGCTGCTGTCCAGATTGCCTCTCCGCCGCAGGCCTTCCAGGTAAACGTTATGCAGGTTGCGTGCCAGGATCTCGTGGGTGCCCCGCTGCAACAGCTCAGCTGTGCAGGTTCGGTCCAGCAGGTCAAAGATCCGAATATTCCCAAAGGCATCCGACTCACTGGAACCGTTTTCGATCAGCTTCGCCAGTCCACCGCTTTCCACCATCCGCAGCACAATGGGAACCCGGTATTTTCGGAGCTGGTGGTTGAGCCGCAGCCCGGTCTGCAGGCAGAAGGTTTCTTCATCCAGGCAGATGTAGGCCATGTCCAGCAGGCAGTCTTCTCCTTTCAAGAACCGCTCGCC
>JARROG010000048.1:0-8989 GCA_037384185.1 Anaerolineales bacterium
GATGGGTACAGATGAACAAAAGCAAAACGCAATCGCTTACCTGGCTCGAATGGGAAATCCGACTAAGATTCCTCAACTCTTAGAAGCAGCAAAGGTCAGCCGCTTCGACATTGCCCAGCAAGCTGAGCTGGCAGCCTGGTACCTGGCGCCCCAGAGATACAATTTTCAAAATTAGCAATAATTATTTCTTGGTTTGACTTATTTTCAAATTGTGATAAATATTTTTCAATAATCGAGGCTTCATTAAGAACAGGAATAATAATCGTAAAACTAAGTTTTTGATAATTCATATTTTTTAGCTATTTTTAGTACTTAAATCTTTACAATTTATTTTATTTTTTACTTGACAATTAAATAAAAATTATGTTATAATTTAGATAATTAAATAAAACACTGACTTTTCAACCGTGGCGTTGGGGGGGTCAGTGTGTGAAAAAATAGGCAATAGAGTTGTAGGCTAGTGTTTTGATTAAATACTCAGTAAAAACGAAATTCGCGACCGATCATATCATCTCCTGTGTTAACAGCAGTCTCATTACAGTACACTGAGCAACAATCTAGCGATCAACTCAACAAGTAACAATAAAATCAGCGGGCTGAAATCGAAACGGCCCATGGTTGGCACAATTTGTCGAATTGGCCATAACAGGGGATCGATCAACCTATCTACAGACTGCCGAAAAGGATGAAACGGATCCATGAAATAAGAAAGAACTACTTTCAATAGCACCAGTAAAAATATCGTTTGCCTGATGACTTCGATGATAATTATCAACATATCAACCTCAATCCCTCGGACCGACCAATGCCGAACCGATCCTTAATATTGTCGCGCCTTCCTCAATCGCCACTTCGAAATCACCGCTCATACCCATTGATAAGCCTGTGATTCTGCTCTCTGGTAACTGCTTTCCAAGGAATTCTCTGATCTTGCGCAGTCGAATAAAATATGGCCTGGATTCTTCTGGAGTCTCAGAGTAAGGTGCCATGGTCATCAATCCCAAAACATTAATATTTGGGAGTTCAAGGACTTTCGTGATCTCCGGCAGAAATTTTTTCCAAGCATCTTGATCTACCGCAAACCACCCTCCCTTGGTATTTTCGCCGCTGACATTCATTTCCAAATAAATTGGCAGGGTTTTACCTATTTTCCCGGCATATTTATTCAACTCCGCTGCTGTTCTAAATTCTCCAACAGAATGAACACAGGAGAAGGCCCGGGCTATTCTTTTCTCCTTACCGCTCTGAATATTTCCTATCATATGCCATTCAACAGGAAAATCTTTGAGCAGGTCGATCTTGAACATAGCTTCCTTCAGGTAGCTCTCTCCAATTCGCTTGATCCCGCAATCGATGAGGGCTTTTACGACAATTGCGGATTTCTGTTTGGTAACCGCCACGAGACTTATATCACCAGGATCCCTGCCAGACCGAACTGCAGCATTTTGAATCCGCTCCTGGACTATTTGTATATTTCTATCAATTTGATTTTTTATGTCGTCTTCCATTTCAAATCTCTACAACAAGCCAATTACACTTGCAAAGCGTCCTGTCCTGCCAAGTTCCGCTCTATGCGAAAACCAGTGATCAAGATTGCAGCCGGTACAGATTCCACTGACAATGATGTTCTTGACACCCACATGCTCCAGATTGATCCTATTCGCTTTCCATAAATCCAATTTTACTTCATCGCCATCCCTGATCAACAGCTGGCGAGCGTTCTCCAGGAACGTTTCCTCTACCAGCTCTATGACATCCGAACCAATCTGGTAATGATCAGGACCAATCGAAGGACCGATACCTACGACAAGATCTTCCGGATCCGTTCCGTACTCCCGTCGCATCTCCAGGACTACCTGACTGGCTACTCCTTTTATGGTCCCCTGCCATCCAGCATGCGCAATCCCTGCTGACCGAGTCTTCGGGTCGAATAAGAGGATAGGAACGCAATCGGCAAATCTCATTAACAACAAGGGCCCGGGCTGATTTGTGATCATCGCATCTGCTTTTTCAAGCGCATCGACTGGCCGATCAATTCTAACTACTCTGGCTGAATGGATCTGCCGAACCTGAGCAAGCTGGTCGGTTCTTGAATTTAGAGCGGTCACCAGCCGATCCAGGTTTTCCATTACAGCAGACGGATCGTCACCGACTGTACCCCCCAGGTTCAGGGTATCCCAGGGCGCTTCGCTTACGCCGCCCAATCTTGTGAATACTCCATGGATCAAACTGGTGCCAGTAAAATTTGGAAATTGATAAAATACCAGTTTCCCGGATTTTTGAACGATCATACCTGGTCCGCATCCAACCTGGCAGCCTTGATTTTAACAGCCAGAACTTTTCGCGTTTCAGCCATCGACTGCTCAACAATCGGATAACCGAACCAGGCTGTACTAAAACCAAACAACGCGCCCGTTATCGTCCTTAATAGCGGAGTGCTCTCTCTCACAGGGAAAAGATCCCACGGCAGCTGGCTGATCATCTGACTCAATCCGTCTAATCCTATAGGAAGCAGCCCCAGCAATATCCAGGCCAGCAGAGGAAGAGGTGGGATCTTCCTTTTTGTCAGTGAAAATATCAACCCGAAGAGCAAGATTGCACTGTAAATAGCAATATCCCGCTGGCAAAACGCCACCTTATATCCCAGGATATCGTTCCCGCGGAACGAGATTGCCAACCCCAGATCCTGTGGATCCATTCCAGTAGCAGTTTCATAAGGCTCCAATCCCTGAACATTGGCAGCCGAACGGGGATACGCCGGCTGTTCCCCAAATAAAAACCAGGACCGGTATGAGAGCTGGTGGCATAGCCTGCCATAAACTGTGTAAATGATATTTGAAGCCAACTTATTGCCGTTAGCCAGCAAGACAGGAGCCAAGAATGCCAGGCCCACGTATATAAAAGCCAGGCTGTTGAACACAAGCATGTATCTGCGGGATAACCAGTAAAACAACCGGTCAGCTGCGGTCAGCCGTTTGCCCCGTTGGATCCTTTTCTTTTGGGAAGCCTGCGCTACCTGACCGATCTGCCCTTGACGATCCCTGGCAGCGCCCAGCGTTATCCGTAGTTTTTTCTTATCAAAAGGAGCACTGATTGTATACGGACCAACTTCTACGACCGGTATCTTCTCCAGCAAATCGCTGATTTCCTCTTTTTCAACATCGATCAGGACTAACTGATGTGGTATCTCGTCCTGAAGTTCCTCCAGATCCTGGGCTGCCTGATCGCTGAGAGAGCAGCCTTCCCGTGTGTAAAGAGTTACTGTCAACATCTTAGCTAAACGCTCCGACTATCCACCAATAAGATTCCCAAAACGCTGAAGATAAATCGAGATCGTTTCGAATAAGCCAAAAAACAGTAAACCACCGACTATGATCAAAATCACACCCATAGCGATTTCCAGAATATGCAGGGCTTTCCCGTACTTCCTCAAAGTGGTCGTCACCCAGCCCATACCCAGTGCTGCGATAAGAAAAGGAATCGAAAGGCCTGCAGAATAAGAAGCCAACAGTGTGCCCCCTGTTATAACAGAGCCTCCATTTAGCGAGAGAGTCAGGATCGCTCCAAGGACAGGGCCAACACAAGGAGACCAACCCGCAGAAAAGAAAACACCCATCAGCAAGGACGAGAGGTATCCCAGATTTCTGGAAGGGCTGGTCTGCTTCCTGGTATCGTACTGCAGGAGTGGGATCTTCCAGATTCCAGTCATATGGATCCCAAAGACAATGACAATCAGTCCGCCAACTTTTTCTAATATTTCCGTGGCCTGCTGCAGTAGGCCGCCCAAGGCTGAGGCTGCGACTCCAAGAGAGATGAATACCAAACTGAAACCTATCACAAATGCCAGGCCGTGGGAAAAAGTAGTCCACCGGCTGGGCTCTTTTTGATCCCCTTCAAAAGCCGTTCTTCCTCCCAGGTATCCAATATAAGCTGGAACCAATGGCAAAACGCAGGGCGACAAGAAAGAAGCCAATCCCGCTAGAAACGCTGTAGTTATGCTAAATATACTCAAATCCATAGAAACCTCAGTGAGCTACAAATAAAATCAATATTCAATTACTTTGACTGGAGTTCCAATCTTTCCGGAAACAGTGATATCACCCTCCTGGAAGGGAGCAACCGGCGAAGTCCAGCGAAAGATCCATTTAGCGTCATCCGGCGAGGCGTTAATACAGCCGTGGGAAGAAGGCTCTCCAAAATTGTTATGCCAGAATGTGGAGTGGATTGCGATACCGGAACCCAGGAAAAATGTTGGCCAGCCAATCCCTGGAATCATCCAACCAGCTTGATTTGTACCACCTGCCATCTGAATTGAATGCAGCTTTCTCCAGATATTAAAACCCTCCGAATCCGGTGCTGTAAGAGGGGTGGTGTTGGGGAATTTCCCTGATGAAATCCGGCAGAAATAAACCTCTCGCCCATCTTCCAGACAGGAGAGGGTTTGCCGTGAATCAGTGACATCAACTATGATCTGTTTGTTCTCTACCTCGGGATTGATCGGAGTAAGCTCCTCTGACGAAATTGGCCGAAAAGCCTCGGCTGGCGCCCAGAGCAAGTCGCCTGGATTTCCGTATTTCTCGTTGACACGGTACCAGATATTCCCAACTGAACCCACCTTAACCTGATCTACCCATAGGATCTGGCTGTAATAGAATCTGAACGGCAGATTCTTCTGAGTCTGGTGTGCCCACCAGGAAGACCGCGCGGGGGGATTATCCAGAATCGCGTTTACATAGGGAACGGTGACCTCCACCCAAATACCGTCCAGTTCTTCGGGTACAGCTTCAATTGGCTGGTTTGGACGATTATGAACCGGCTGAACGTTTGTTCCCCAAACATAACCGAGGTCTGTTTCCACCCAGCGCTGGTTATTCCGAAAAGGCCAGGTTCCAATGACTTCGCGGTACCAGGGCACCACTGCGTCTTCGTAGTATGTGCCGATATTTGGGGCATCATAATCTGGTTTAGGTTTTATATCCACCATACCTACCGTTATCCGCCCCAGCATCTCGCTATCAGGGAATGATTCCTGGAAAAATGTTTGCCTACCCGGCAGCAAACTCGCCCCAGCGGCTAGAGCCGCAGTATTAATAAAATCCTTCCTGGAGAATTCCCTCTTCTTTGTTTTTTTGTCCATTGGCATACTCCCCTATTCCTCAGAATCTCCCGCTGCAAAATCCATAACTTTTTGGCGGGCAACATCATCAGTAAACTGCACAGGGGGGGATTTCATAAAATATGAGGAGGGTTCGATCAACGGTCCTGCTAAGCCGCGGTCGAGACCGATTTTAGCACATCGTATGGCGTCGATCATCACACCGGCTGAATTTGGAGAATCCCAGACTTCAAGCTTCAACTCAATATTCAAAGGCACATCGCCAAAGGCAGATCCCTCTAACCGGATATTTGCCCATTTACGGTCTTCCAACCAGGGTACAAAATCACTGGGTCCGATATGGATATTGCCCTCATCCAATTCCTCGTCGAGCTGACTGCTGACTGCTTGGGTTTTTGAGATCTTCTTGGATTCCAACCTATCCCGATCCAACATGTTGTAAAAATCCATATTTCCGCCAAAGTTCAGCTGGTAGGTCCGATCCAGCTTTACTCCTCGATCTTGCATCAAGTTTGTGAGCACGCGGTGGACTATCGTAGCACCGACCTGGCTTTTGATATCATCACCAATGACCGGCAAACCGCTTTTCACAAAGCGCTTGCTCCAGTATTCTGAAGTAGCGATAAATACCGGAATCCCGTTGACGAAAGCACAGCCGGCCTCCAGAACCTGTTCAACATACCATTTGGTCGCCATCTCTGACCCTACCGGTAAGAAATTGATCACCACATCGGTTTTTGAGTCTTTGAGGACTTTGACTATATCGTCGGTGGGCCCAGGCGCTTTCGTGATGTAATCCTTGAGGTATTTACCCAATCCATCGTGTGTCATTCCCCGGCTAACCGGTACATCGAGGTGCGGCACGTCAGCAAATTTTATCGTGTTATTAGGTTCAGCCCAGATCGCTTCGCTGAGATCTTTGCCCACTTTATCGATATTGATATCGATTGCTGCCGAAAACTCGATATCGCTAATATGATATCCGCCGAGGACAGGATTCATCAAACCAGGGATATGTTCGTCTGGTTTAGCATTCTGATAATATTGCACTCCCTGCACTAGTGCAGCTGCACAGTTTCCGACTCCAATGATAGCGGTCCGCACTTTTCCTTTTGCCATGTTCCCTTCATCCTTATTCTGAATTCGAAAATCCACCTAATTATATATCCTTTTTAAAAGCAACTGCCATCGATCTTGTCATTAAGAGATGAATGGCAGTGACTTTCATATTTTATAAGATGCAGAAAGAACTTGATTTCTTTCCTTATTTGAGCTTTTTACGGTTGAGCCGTAAACTGTTCCCGATCACAATCACATCGCTGATTGCCATTGCTCCCGCAGCCAGAATTGGATTCAAGAAACCCGCCGCAGCCGCTGGTATCAGGATGATGTTGTAGAAAAACGCCCAAAACAAGTTCTGCTTGATGGTCGCCAAGGTTACTTTTGACAATCGGATAGCTTTGGTTATGCCATCCAGATTGCCACCGATGAGGCTGACAGGGGCTGCCGCAATTGCGATATCCGTTCCTGTGCCCAGCGAGATCCCCACGTCAGCCTGGGCTAACGCTGGAGCGTCATTGACACCGTCGCCGACCATGGCAACCACTTTGCCGCTATCCTGAAGCTCCTTGATCTTGTCGGTTTTTCCTCCCGGGAGTACTTCTGCCAGGATCCCGTCAATCCCCACCTGACTTCCTATAGCTTCTGCTACTTGTCGATTGTCCCCCGTGATCATCCAAACTTCCATACCCATCCGCTTCAGATCGTTCACAACTTCACGGGCATCATCTTTGATTGTATCAGCGACACCTATCAAGCCTGCTAATTTCCCATTTACTGCAAGGAGAATGACTGTTTTCCCTTGGCCGCGGAGTTGGTCAAGCTCCTTCTGAACGGATTCCCAAGAGATGTTCATTTCCTGCATCAACCTTGTATTCCCTGCAGTAACTGTATCTTCTCCGATCTCCGCGCTAACGCCTTTGCCGGCAAATGAAGTGAACTTGTCTGATTCGATTAGCTCAACGCCCCGTTTCTTAGACTCTTCTACTATCGCTTCCCCAAGGGGGTGCTCTGAACGCTGTTCGACAATTCCGCCAAAATACAGAAGTTGTTCTTCAGTAATTCCCGGTACATTTTCCGGAAAGACTACAAGATCCGTGACAACTGGCTTCCCATGAGTGATTGTGCCTGTCTTATCCAGGACGACAGCCGAGACTCTTCCAGATTGCTCCAGGGCTCCTCCTGATTTGAACAAAATTCCCTGCCTGGCGCCCCGTCCTGATCCCACCATGACGGCTGTAGGCGTTGCCAAGCCCATTGCGCATGGACAGGCGATCAGAAGTACAGCTACAGCGTTCAGCATCGCCCGGGCAAAAACACTGGTTCCTGCCGGAGGCGGGATCTTGATAACAAACATCCAGAGAATGAATGTCACCGAGGCTGTCAGGACCACGGCTGGTACAAAAATAGCAGATACTCTGTCCGCGATCCGCTGGATGGGGGCCTTGCTTCCCTGAGCTTCTTCGACAAGTTTGATGATCTGCGAAAGCGCTGTATCCTTCCCCACTTTAGTCGCTTCGAATTTGAAGGTACCCTGTTTGTTCAGTGTACCGCCATAAACAGAATCTCCTGCTGACTTCTCAACTGGCAGCGATTCGCCTGTCAGCATAGATTCGTCTACCGAAGAATTTCCCGATAAGAGAACACCATCGACCGGAACCTTGGCGCCAGGCTTGACAATCAGAATATCTCCCAACTGAACATCTGCAATAGAGACCTCAGTTTCTTCCCCGTCCTTTAAAACCAATGCTTTTTGAGGGCTGAGCTCAAGAAGCTTCTTAATTGCCTGGCTGGTCCTTCCTTTGGCTCTGGCTTCTAAGAACTTTCCGGTTTTTATCAGGGTGATGATCATTGCTGAAGTTTCAAAGTACACATGCCCCGGGATCAAACCCAACAGAATCGGAATTGAATACAGATAGGCAGCAGATGATCCCAATGCTACCAGAACATCCATATTTGCAGATCCATTACGGAGCGAACCCAACGCACCGCTGTAGAATTTCCGCCCTACATAGAACTGAACGGGCGTTGCCAAGGCAAACATCAGCCAGTTCACCCAGGGTTGATCAGCCCAGAGTCCGAGCAATCCGAAATCCCTCGCCATCGATAACAGAAACAGAGGCACAGTAAAGACCACACCAAAGATCAAGTCTCTCTTCTGCGATCGATACTCCTGGCGCCTGGCGATCGCTTCGACATCCTCGTCTACTTCGCCAATAACTGCAGCTTCGAATCCGGTCTTCTTCAGATAACGACGAATATCTGATTGAGTGATCACTGTCGGTATGTACCGTAATTTGATTTTTCCGGAGACAAAGTTCACGGAGACTTGCGTTACGCCTTCAAGGTCCGAAAGTTTGCGTTCCAACAATGCGCCGGTTTGATCGTCATCCAAGCCGGAAACTAAAAACTCTGCTTCGCCGCTGGCAACACCATAACCAGCTTTTTCGATCTTCTCAATGACTTCAAATATGCTGGCTTCCCGGGCATTATAGGCAAATGTCGCCCTCTCGGAGGAAAAGTTCACATTGACATCCTCCACACCCGGTGTTTTTTTGATATTTCTTTCCACTGCCAAGGCACAATTAGCGCAATCCATACCGGTAATTGGCAGTGTGATTAGATCTTTATCTACCATTTTCTATAAATTCCTTACCCGCAGTAATGACCTTAATTCTCTGAAACTGGATAATTGATCTCCGTTAGAAGTTCTTTGATCTTACCTTCGTCAGCCGGAGGCTGGTAATCAATCGTTACCATCCGGGATTCCTGATCTGCGTTCACACTTACCACGCCTTCCAGGTCTCCGATTTC
>JARROG010000049.1:0-13865 GCA_037384185.1 Anaerolineales bacterium
ACCCTCATCCTGGAGTTTTCTGAGCAAATCACGGTAGAGCTCAACTTCTTCTCCACCCAGATCGCCCATTGCCTGGCCGGCTCCTGAGTTGATGCGATGGGCTTCCATCGCTTCCTGGAATCCTTCCTGGTCGACTTCTAATCCACGCTCCCGGGCAATATCCCGGGTAATTTCCAACGGCATACCGTAGGTTGTATATAGATCGGCTGCTTGTTCTCCTGCCAGGGTTGAGCCGGGTTTCAGCTCTTCCAGCAGGTCCTCAAGATGCATGGTACCGTTCTCCAGGGTTTGCTGGAATTGTTCCTCTTCCCGGGTAATGGTGTTGATGATGATCTTCCGGCTTTGTTCAAGTTCCGGATAGGCATCTTCGTATTCGTCTACAACAACTCCTGCAATTAGTGCCAGGAAGGGGTCATGCAAGCCCAGGTGTCCACCGAAGCGATAAGCTCTGCGGATAATCATCCGGCAGATATAATTCCGGCCTAAGTTGCCGGGAACCACGCCATCTGCGATTAGAAAGGCAGCTGCCCGGGCGTGATCGGCGATCACCCGGTAGGGTGTAAAATTAGCATCGCGCTCCTCATCTGTATCCCCTGTCAGCTCCTGGACAGCCTCCACCAGCGGAAGCATTAAGTCCGTTCTGTAGTTGGAATCCTTTCCCTGCAGGATGGCAACTACCCGCTCCAGACCCAACCCGGTATCGACATGACGGCTGGGCAGTGGATCCAGCTGTTCGGGACTTTTCCGGTTGTACTGGATGAATACCAGGTTCCAGACCTCCGTGAAGCGGTCTGTGTCCAATTCGGATTTATCTTGGACCGGTCCTAATTCTGGATGGAAGTCAAAATGGATTTCCGAACAAGGACCGCAGGGACCTGTATCGCCCATTTCCCAGAAATTGTCCTTTCTTCCCAGGTAAAACAGATGATCTGGTGAAAAACCTTCCTGCTGGGACCAGTATTTCACAGCCTCCGAGTCGGTTGGGATCTGCCCTTTTTCGTCCTCAAAGACAGTGACATAGAGCTGTTCTTTAGGTAGATTCCAAACTTCAGTGAGCAGTTCCCAGGCATAGGAGATAGCCTCTTCTTTGTAATAGTCACCAAAAGACCAGTTGCCCATCATCTCGAAGAAAGTGTGGTGTGTGTCATCCTGACCGACGTCTTCCAGGTCGTTATGTTTGCCGGCAACTCTCATACATTTTTGAGAATTGGTCGCCCGGGTGTAATCACGCACATCGGTTCCCAGGAAGACATCCTTGAACTGCACCATTCCAGCATTTGTAAATAACAGAGTAGAGTCCCCACCCGGTACAAGAGAGGATGAGCGGACGAATTTGTGGCCTTTATTGATGAAAAAATCGATAAAGGATTGGCGGATCTGACTTCCTGACATAGTGGTTGAATTCATGATTGCCTGCCTTAGTAGGAATTTCAATACTGATAATAAAAAACCCGGACTGGTGTGGTCCGGGTGCCTCAAGATAAATACCAGCCTGAATAATCAGAGCTTTGATAAGCTGCCCGGCGCAGATCGATAATTTATGGCGACTGCCCGGCCGATTACGGCAGCCGCCTGGGAAGCAGCAGCATGATCTTTCAGGGGTTGTTTGCAGTTTGGCATGATTCTATGCTCCATAGCGAATATTATACAGGAATCCTTCCTGCGGGGCTAGTCATCCAGGCAGGGAATCCACCAAACGATTTCGGCTGGAGAATTAACTGCCGTTTAGAGATGCTGTTTTTTTGTCTGGATATGGTAGAATTTGTACGGTTTATTCATCCGGACCGGACGGAGTGTTCCTGATGGTTGCCGGTGGTTGTTGTTAGAGATAAACCGCTATCTTGGAGGACAAATAAAGTAATGGGCAACTTGAGAAGAATAGTGCTGGATGTTCTAAAACCCCTGGAGCCGAATATCGTCGATTTGGTTCAAAAGGTATCCGATCTGGAAGGGGTAGATGGGGTGAACATCACGATTTATGAAATTGACCATCATGTTGAAAACGCGAAGATCACTGTAGAGGGTGAACAGCTTTCTTACAGGACATTGCATGATCTGATCGTTGAGACAGGCGGTGCGGTCCATTCCATCGATGAGGTGGCTGCTGGAAAACGAACCGTTGAAGAAGTAGTTACACATCAAGACTGAGCATGAAAAACAACCGTTCCAAACGGTCCACCCTACCTGAGCTCCTGGAAGAACTCCAAAATTATAACCAGATCATCGGCATAGCAGAAATTGCCCGCCGTTATTTTGCGATGAACGCCTTTGATGGTGTGCTGACCACGATTGGTGTGCTGGCTGGCAGCTACCTGGCTGGTGTGCGGGATCTGTCAATCCCGATTCGAACAGGCATTGCGACCTCGATCGCCATGGGCATCTCCGGTTTGTGGGGAGCTTATTTAACAGAAACAGCTGAACGGCGCCGGGAATTAACTGAACTGGAACGGGTCTCACTGATCGACCAGAGCGGAACCTCCATTGGTCGAGCTTCTAGGTTCGCAGTTGTGGTGGTCTCATTGGTCGACGGATTCGCTCCGGCTATGGCTGCGATCATTGTCCTCGTCCCGCTCTTCCTGGGGGAGTTGATTGGGAATGTCATCCTCAGCTATGCTCTAGCGGGCGGACTGGCGCTGCTGAGCTTGTTCGGATTGGGCATCTTCCTGGGAGTGGTTTCCGAGGAAAAGAATCTGTTTGTTTATGGACTAAAAACCCTGCTGGCAGGGTTAGCAGCTATTGCCATCAACTTCCTGATGGGCGCCGAATGAACTGCTTCCTTCAAAATCTCAAGTAATCAGAAATGAAACGTTATCTATACCTGACTGTTTTTGTATCCGGTATGACCACGCTGGGAATCGAGTTCGCTTCCTCGCGTTTGTTGGGCAGCGTCTTTGGCACCAGCAATCTGGTCTGGGCGGCTATCATCGGGTTGATATTGATCTACCTGACAGTAGGTTATACCTTGGGTGGAAAATGGGCAGATCAGCATCCTCAGGAGAAGACTTTCTACAGTTTGCTGCAGTGGGGGGCTTTCAGCGCTGGTTTGGTTCCATTTGTTGCCCGGCCGGTTCTTATTGCTGCTGCAAACGCATTTGATCAGCTCCAGGTTGGCGTTTTACTGGGAGCGTTCAGCGCTGTGTTGGTGCTGTTGGTTGTACCGGTTACCTTGTTAGGCACGGTCTCGCCTTTTGCCATCCGCTTGGTGATCAGCGATGCCAGCCAGGCAGGAAGGACAGCTGGAAAAATCTATGCAATCTCCACTCTGGGTTCATTCCTGGGAACTTTTACCCCGGACTTGCTGTTGATCCCCTGGTTGGGAACGCGCTGGACGTTTGTCTTCTTTTCAGTCGTCCTCAGCTGTGTAGGGTTGGTTGGGTTGACGCTTTCTAGTGGCTGGAAGGCGATTAAACAGCATCCGGACCAGATTTACGAGAAAGAATCTTCTTATAATTACATTCAGGTCCTTGACCAGGATGGTTATATTTTGCTGCGTTTGAATGAAGGGCAGGGCATCCATTCCATCTACCACCCGGAGCAGACCGCTTTTTGGGGCACCTGGATGCAGGTACTGCCAGCGCCCTTTTTCAATGAACCCCCCTTCAGGATAGATGATGTCCAAAACATGGCGATTATTGGCTTGGCGGCTGGTACGACGGCTCGCCAGGCGACTGCTGCATTTGGCCCTATTCCGATCGATGGATATGAGATTGACCGGGAAATCATAAATATTGGACAGGAATATTTCGGAATGGATGAAACCAACCTCCAGGCGATCGCGGAGGATGGCCGTTGGGGTTTGACCCATTCAGGAAAGAAGTACTCCTTGATCAGTATCGATGCCTACCGCCCTCCTTATATCCCCTGGCACTTGACCACAGTGGAGTTCTTTGGGGAGGTTTACAGCCATCTGGATGAGCAGGGAGCGCTGGCCCTGAATGTTGGTCGGGTGCCGAACGATGAGAAGCTTTTAGCCAGCCTGACCGCGACAATCCAGGAGGTTTTTCCTTCTGTGTTTGTGATCGATGTTCCTGGGACTTTGAATTCAATGATCTACGCTACTGTACAGCCAACCCGCTGGGAAAACCTGGAGTCCAATCTGGCTTACCTCATGATTGACCGGGCGCCAGAGCCTGTTTTGGTTCAGTCGATCCAGGTCGCGCTGAACAATAAACGCTCACTCCCGGAGGGAGGGCTGGTGTTCACGGATGATAAAGCTCCGATTGAACAGATCACCAACCAGATGGTATTGAACAGTATCTTGACCGATCCGGGTATGCTGGGAGTTGCCCCATGAAAAGGACTATCGAGATGATCCTGGACAGCCTGGTTTCACTGACGGTGCCTGTGATCCTGAGTGTGCTGTCCATCCTGTTATTATTGAGCCCATTATTCACAAATCTTGAGTATAGGCGTCCCGGTTTTCCAGAGGACAGATATGGGTTCACCCTGGAGGATCGTTTGGAGTATGGAAACCTCACCAGGCGCTATCTGGTCAGCCGGCAGCCGCTGGAAGTCTTACGAGAGCTGAAATTTGACTCTGGTGATCCGCTCTACCTGGAACGTGAACTGTCGCATCTTTATGACGTGAAGATCGTCCTAAAAGGTGTGATGCGGGTGTTTTTGGTAGCGGTCGCTGTGATCCTTTTAATTGGGATTTACAGCTGGAAAAACGAGAGATTTTCCGCCTACCTGCGGGCTATAGCCAGGGGCGGTCGGCTGACAGCAATCCTGCTGGTAGCGATTTTGTTTTTAACTTTGATCAGCTTCCAGGCCTTGTTTACGAATTTTCATTTGATATTTTTTGAGGGAGACAGCTGGCTGTTCTCCTACTCGGACACTCTAATCCGGCTTTTCCCAATGCGTTTCTGGCAGGATATCTTCCTGGTGTTCGGCGTTCTGACCCTGGTTGGTGGAGGCTATTTGGGTTGGTTCATGCCAGTAGGCCGCACTGAAGATGAGGGGGGATAAAGAGCCAAGTCCCTCAAGGAAAGAAAAAAGAAGGCAGCTATTTTGAACTGCCTTCTTTTTTTCTGATTCATAAGGCTGCAGATCAGGCGCCGAATTTCAACAGCCTTCCGGCATGTGCCAAGCCTAAAGACATGGTCTCAACCGCCGGAAATGTCCCCAGTCCTCCTCGCGCACAGTTGCGTTCTGAGAAAGTAGTTTCCAAATCGGTTCGATGGGAAGCTGGAGCCCAGAGCAGAAAAGGAACTGGATGCCAGGAATGGGACTTCAACAATGCGGGGGTTGAGTGATCTCACATCCGGTTCCAGATCAAGCAGAATGGGCAGTGCCTGATCCACTTCTTCAATGATGTGTGCCTTGCCTTCCAGGTTCCCGTCCTCACCATAGCTGTCAGTCTTCTTGATGTGGATGAAAAAGAAGTCATGGTCCTGCCAATATTTGGCGGCGGTTTTGAATTCACCTTCCGGGCCGGGTCCAACCAGGTCGAGGATATCCATCCCGACCAGCCGGGAAACCCCTTTGTACATAGGATATTCGGCAATGCAGGCAGCATCGAGCTCGTAGGCAGCTTCATAGGAAGGCAGCCCGGGATCGCTTGCAAAGCCCCGCAGCAAGAACCCGTTGGCAGTAGGCTGGTCAGCAATGACTTTGGTTGCTTCTTCGATCCATTGCGACATCAGCTCTGCGGCTTTTTCGGAACCTGGTTTAAGGGCCTGGACCTTCAAAGGAGGTACTCCGACCTCCTGAGGATCGGTGTCATGTAAATCAGGCTCTAAACCATCCCCACGCATAACGAGAACGAAACGATATTCTTTTACCTGGCGAACTTCCACTTTGACACCCGGTATCTGAACCTCGTTCAGTAAAGTGATGATGGGTGCCGCGTCCTCATGGGAAATCCGACCAGCTCGCCGATCTGTGATATTTCCGTCTTGATCGAGGCTGCAAAGGTTACCACGGGCTGCGATATCCCCGGGATTGACAGGCAGGTTTATCCCAGCTGCTGAAAGCGCTCCTCGGCCGACGACATATTCCAGGGGTTCATATCCAAAGAGGGCTAGATGGGCAGGCCCGGAACCTGGAGTGATGCCATAGCGGATAGGAATCGTCTGTCCCAAAGTTCCCTCGTGGGCTAAACGATCCAGATTGGGAGTGTTGGCAGTTTCCAGAGCGGTTTTCCCTTCCGGTGTGATAGCGATATCTCCCAGACCGTCCATGACCAACAGGACGATTTTTGATCCATTGTCTTCTAGGAGTGGTTTCAAGTAAGAATATGGCATGGTTCCTCCCGCATGAAAACGTCTCCTCGCAAACACTCAACAAGGAGACGTTTATGAATATTTAAGTTGAACTGGGCTCAGCGAATAACCTGTTCGGTTTCCTTGTCAAATATATGCATATTACCCATGTTGAAAGCCATGGTGGCCTTGTCGCCCATTTTGTAGCTGGTTCTTGGGTCCACCCTAGCGACAAATTCACTTTCGCCGGTTTTCAAGAAAAGGAAAATCTCATTACCCATCAGCTCGGTCAAATCTACTGTCGCCTCTACGTTCTGGGGGATGATCTTGGGGGGAGCGAAATTGGGGTCGTGGATATCCTCCGGCCTCAGGCCAAATATCACTGGTTTTCCCAGGTGATTTTGATAGGCTGCCTTGCGGTCTTCAGGAACCTTGACAGAGAAAGTATCCGTCTTGACCAGAATATCGCCGCCGTCCTGGACCATCTCTGCGTTGAAGAAGTTCATGGCAGGTGAGCCGATGAATCCAGCAACAAACAGGTTGTTAGGGCTATCATACAGGTGCTGAGGGGTATCGACCTGCATGAGTACGCCATGGTTCATGACCGCAATCCGGCTGGCCATGGTCATGGCTTCTACCTGGTCATGGGTCACGTAAATGAAAGTAGTTTCCAGACGTTTGTGAAGCTTGGTAATTTCAGCCCGGGTCTGCACGCGCAATTTGGCGTCGAGGTTGGAGAGCGGCTCATCCAGCAGGAAAACCTGAGGATCGCGAACGATTGCGCGGCCAAGGGCAACTCGCTGTCGCTGCCCACCGGAGAGCTGGCGCGGCTTTCTTTCCAGCAGATTGGTAATTCCCAGAATCTCAGCCGCGTTTTTTACGCGCTCATCAATTTGATCCTTGGGATAATCGCGTAGTTTGAGGCCGAAAGCCATGTTGTCATAAACAGACATATGGGGGTAGAGAGCATAGCTCTGGAAGACCATCGCGATATCGCGGTCTTTCGGTGCAACATCATTTACGACCCGATCGCCGATTCTTATTTCGCCTTCCGTGATTTCCTCCAGGCCAGCTAGCAACCTCAGCGCTGTGGATTTCCCGCAGCCCGAAGGACCAACTAGAACCAGGAATTCCTTATCCTCGACCGTTAGATCGAGGTTATTGACGGCAACTACTTCGTCAAATCGCTTAGTCACGTGGTCATACATTACGCTAGCCATGAAGCTATACTCCTTTTTAAAGAATTAGAAGGGCGGATGGTTTACCTACAAGACTTCATTATACATCAAGAGAGATTAAAACGGCAATAAAAAAACCTGCGAAAACCGAAGCCAAGTTTCAGGATTTCAAATGTCCCTGAATCTGCTAAAGATCCAGGTATGGGGAACTTGATGTTCTTAATCCCTTGTGGTTTAGCATCAGTCAATATAGAATTGGAGCATGTCGAAAGGGAAAGTTACTCCGGTCAGAAAGCAGTATCTAGACATCAAACACCGATATCCGGATGCAATCATCTTTTTTCGATTGGGGGATTTTTATGAGACCTTTGATGAAGATGCTAAGATTGTATCAAAAGTCCTTGATATCGTACTGACTTCACGCAGCGTAGGAAAAGGAAACCGCGTCCCCATGGCGGGTATCCCACACCATGCTGCTGAGAATTATCTCTCCAGGTTGATCGAGAGGGGCTACCATGTCGCTATCTGCGAGCAGGTCGGCGACGAACCAGTGGATGGTTTGATGCCCCGGGAAGTGGTCCGGGTAATCACCCCGGGTACGATCCTGGAATCCAGTCTGCTGCCTGGTGATGGGAATAACTACCTGGCCAGTCTCGTTATCGATGAGAGCAGAGCTGGGATCGCTTATGTTGATATCACTACCGGTGAGTTTGGGGCGACTGAAATCCGGGGCGACAACCTGCTGGAGATTGCACGCTCTGAACTGCTGCGCTTATATCCAGCGGAAGTCTTGATTCCAGATGGGCTGGAGCTCGATCCGAACGGGCTGCCGATTCACTTTACAAAACTAGCGGATTGGCGATTTGAGGAAAGCCGCTGCGAATCCGTCCTGTTAGATCATTTCTCCGTTAAGACCCTGGATGGCTATGGTGTACGAGGTTTCCCCTCTGCTGTCTGTGCAGCCGGGGCGATCCTTCAATATTTGGAACAAAATCGGGCTGATGCTCTCAAACTGCTGAGTAGTCTAAGCCATTACAGCCTGGAGGAATTTATGACCCTGGATGCGGCTACTCGCCGCAACCTGGAACTGACGGAAACCATTCGAACCGGGAAGACAACTGGATCGCTTCTAGGTATCCTGGATCAGACCATTACAGCGATGGGGAAGCGGCTGCTCAGGCAGTGGGTTAGCAAGCCTCTGCTGGACGTGGGAAGGATCCGCGGGAGGCTTCAGGGGGTAACGTTTTTCTTTGAGGATGGATTGCTGCGCGCTGAGCTTAGGGAACAGCTAAATAACCTGCAGGATCTGGAACGGTTGAGCAATCGGGTTGCGGGAGGAACCGCGCAGCCGCGGGATCTGGTCGGTATCCGGGAAACGCTCTCCTGTCTGCCGGATCTACGGGAACTTTTCCCTCCAGAATTTGAACAGGGCAGTTCTCTTGGAGAACTATTTGAAGAGTTTTCTCTCTGCAGGGAGGCTTTGGACTTGATTAACCAGGCCATTGTCGAGGATCCTCCAGCAGTATTGGGAAAGATCGGCTTGATCAAGCCAGGTTACTCGGAAACTCTGGATGAGGTGCTTTCCTCAACGAAACATGCCCGGGAATGGATCGCTAATCTAGAATCGATTGAAAGGAAAAAAACCGGGATCGACACATTAAAAGTTAGCCACAATAAGGTCTTTGGTTATTATATTGAGGTGACAAAAGCAAAAACAGAATTGGTGCCAGAACATTACATCCGCAAGCAAACTCTGGTGAATGCGGAACGTTACGTCACTCCTGAGCTCAAGGAATATGAGATCAAGGTCTTCAATGCTGAAGATGAGATCAAAGAACTGGAACGCAGCTTGTTCCTGGAAATTTGTGAGCGGCTGACGATCCAGGTGGAGCGCTTAGTAAGAACTGCACGTGTTCTGGCCCATCTGGATGTAATGTCTGCTTTGGCTAATGTTGCGGCGAGCCAAGGGTATGTCTGCCCAGAGGTAGTAGAGGAAGATCTGCTGGAGATTCACGGTGGACGCCACCCGGTCGTTGAGCAGACCCTGAGCGGTACCAGGTTCGTTCCCAATGACACTGTTTTTGAATCTGGCGAACGAATCCGGATTCTCACCGGTCCAAATATGTCAGGGAAATCCACATTCTTAAGGCAGGTGGCCCTGATCGTGCTATTAGCGCAAATGGGAAGCTATGTGCCAGCAGAATCAGCCAGGATCGGGTTAATCGACCGCATTTTCACCCGGATTGGTGCCCAGGATGAGATCCATGCCGGCCAATCAACTTTTATGGTGGAAATGGTTGAGACTGCCAACATTCTCAACCATGCCACTTCACGCAGTTTGTTGATCCTGGACGAAATCGGCAGGGGGACCAGCACCTATGACGGGGTTTCGATTGCCTGGGCGGTGGTGGAATATATTCACAATCATCCTGAGAAGCGTGCGAAAACTTTGTTTGCTACCCACTATCATGAATTGACAGAACTGCCGGAACTGCTGCCGGGGATCCGGAATTACCGAGTATCGGTCAGTGAGAGCGGAGGAAAGGTAGTTTTTCTATATAAAATAAATCCCGGCGGTGCAGATAAATCCTACGGCATCCATGTAGCTCAGATTGCCGGGATGCCTCCAACTGTTACCCAGCGAGCTGAAGAGATCCTGCAAAAACTTGAACAGTCCTCTGGGAAAACGGTTGCCACTGATCCGGCAGAAGCTCATCAGATAGCGCTGTTTCCGCGTACCAACCCGCTGCTGAAAGAATTAGGTGCTCTGGATGTCAATGAACTCAGTCCGCTGGAAGCATTGAATCTGATCTACAGCTGGAAGAGCCGCTTCCTCAATAGTGAGGAAGGCACCCAGGAAGAGGACTGATAAAAAAAGCTCCGGGAGAAAATCCAGGAGCTTTTTTGTTCTGTTCTAATGAATGATCAATCTCAACCGTATTGCTCCACGACTCTCATGACGTCTGGAATATCGATTCCCAGTTCTTTAAGCTTTTTAGGGGTCGGGATTCCTTTTTCATTCCATCCCCGTCTCTTGTAAACCACCTGGAGCAGCTGCTCGTATTGACTCTCCCGGTGGTCCCGCAGTCGAGCCATTTTCTCCTCCGTGCTCATCCCCTGAGGGTCGATATCCAGGAGATCGTTCAGCTGCTGGTCATACCTCTCCTGACGTGATTCGTACTCGTCCACTGTGACCGGCCCCATGGCGCGGTAGGGAGGAAAATCGAACTCCTTGGTTCCATAACCTACCCGAAGATTGAAAACTCGCTGGAAGTTGTAGACCTGTTCTGATTGTGAGATCAAGTCAGCGGGAGATACTTTCTCTCCGGTAACACCTTCGTAGACCCAGGTGTAATTCTCAACATGTTCCGGGATGCGTTCTGGATGGTCTTGATCGTTATTGTCGATTGGCTTGATATCGTTCCAGGGCAATTTGCAGAGACCGTGCAAACTGAACCAGGTCCTCCACATTGGGAAGTAGTGCAGGGCTTCGGCTTTGTCCTCAAACGACGGCAGTTGTTTCTCAACCTGGTCCATAAAGATCAGCCAGGCTTCGTCATGTTGACCGCCTTTCAGTGCCATCCCGTAGCCACCCTGCTGGGCAATCGATTCTTTGGTCATATATTCGGAAATTTCCAGACCTTTCACTTCCATGCCGATATCCTGGAGGAAATCCGGGTCCGCCTCAAAATGCTCAACAAAGTAAGATTTCATATAACGGATTCCCTGGCCGACAATAACTCCAAATCCTTCTCCTTTGGCCATTTGGTGGAGCAGCTCCAGAGCTGCCTGAGCATTGCCCCAGCTGAGATCCAATCCGCCTGTGCGTTCCTTGGTAAGAATTCCTTCCTGATAGCATTCCATGCAGAACGCGACTGAATTGGCAAAACTTATCGTGTCCACACCATAGGTATCGCAGTAGAAGTTGAGCTCGATGATCGCTTCCGGATCAAATATCCCGATATTGGAGCCCAATCCGGCAGCGTTCTCATATTCTGGCCCATCAACCAGGACCTTTTCCCCTTTGTGCGGCCCGGATTTCAGTGTAAAGCCGTCCACTCCGTGGGAGCAGGCCATAGTACATCCAAGCCAGCAGCTGTCCATTCTCTTATCCTGGGTGAAAGCTTTCTGCCAGGTCGTAGAGTCGATTTCCACATGTTCTGGATGGGCCCCATAGCGGAAATTATGAACAGGCAGCAGGTCAAAATGGTCCATGATCTCAACCAGGTGAGCGGTTCCGATCTCCCGCATGTTGTTCTGTTGTGCATCGTAATTGGTGATCTCTTTCTTGATGCGCTTGCCTGCTTTTCGGATCAGGTCTGGATTTGCCGGATTATTGCTGGTGCCTGTCAGTCCACTGAAACGGACAACAATGCCTTTCAGCTTTTTATCCCTGAATACGCGCCCGGAACCACCCCTGGCTGCTTGTTTGACCCTGACTTCCTGTCTTTTGGGATCGTAGAAACTGATGTTCAGACCGGCATAGCGGATGTGATTGGCTGCTTCTCCCGAGGTGACCACAGAAACGTTTTTCTTGTCTCGCTCATCCAGGGCGTACATTTCTGTTAGCAAGCCTGCTAGCGGATAAGTGTTAATTGCTTCCTGAGGGGCATGCTCCAGCCGGATTTCGTGATTATCACCATCGATGACAATAATGGTCTCCTGATCGGCTTTACCGGTTATTGCCAAAGCATCAAATCCGGAAAATTTGAGATAAGGTGCGAAAAAACCGCCGCCGTTGCTGTCAATAACTGAATTGGTCAGGGGTGAGAGGGTGACCACCGTGCTTTTTCCCATTCCTGGATAAGCTGTAGTCCCACATAGTGGGCCGTTGGCGATCACCAGCGCATTTTCTGGGTCGTCCCACGAGCTTCCATCCTTGACAGCGTTCCAGAGCAGCCAGAGGGCAAATCCTCGGCCTCCTGTAAAAAGTTCCTTCATTTGTTTGGTGACCGGTTTCTCGGAAATGGTTTGAGTGTCCAGGTCAATATGCAGGGTTCGATTGGCGTACCCTTTGTCAACTGGCTGATGTTGGTATTGATATTCTGCGACAACCGTGTGTGTTTTCAGTAATGTGAGACTGTCTTCCATCGTTTTTATCCTCCACGGATCCTGTTTTTACTTCCGCTGACCCCAATTGGGTCATGAAAAATTATACCTTGATTCATCTGGTAGGCACTTCTTTCTGGTTGAATGGAGATAGAAAATAACCCTTAACATGTACAATTATTCATGCTGGCTTTATTCAGGAAACCGCTGAATAGGGTGTGGGGAAGAAACTGTAGTTCAGAAACAGCTGCGATCTCCCTGCTAATCTGGCTATTGCGTATATCTAACTTTTCGTTTAAAATGAAGGAACTATCCGGAAAGCGGATTTCCAGGCAATTATTGCCTGCCACATTATGGTCGTATCCAGAAAAATATTCATCATTTCCTTGATATTAGTTCTTGTGGGGGTTCTGTCCGCCTGTTCCAGCGTTGAGCGTGGGAATGGTGGATATTACCTCGTTGACCCTCGCTTCAGCGATCTTTACGAGCACCTGCAGGGCGAGGATGTTCTGGGCCCCCCGATTTCCGGGAAAAAGTACGTCGCTGGTACGAATCTTGAAAAACAGTACTTTGAAGGTGCGGTGATGGTCTTCGATCCCGATCACTCACCTCGCTATTACCTCGATCCTGTCGGTTTGGACGCTGGATTTTCCGACTTGCCCAATAATATGCCTGAAAATCCTGGCGTGAGGTATCTCAATGGGTTCATAATCCCCCCTGATTTCACTCAATTTTACGACCAGTTGGGGGGCGAACGCTGGGTTGGATTACCGCTGACCCGGGCTCGTTTGAACCCGGAAAAGGACCGGATTGAACAGTATTTCGAGAACATGGGGTTCTTCCGGTTTGAAGATGATCCCCCCGGAATCGTGTACTTAATGCCCTATGGGCTTTGGAAGTGCGCAGGGGAATGTTCCCAGTACCCAGGTGTGCAGAATGCCGGGTTCTCATCATCCAAGCTGGAAGAAGTAAAATCCCCTTTTGGTGAAGCCATAGCCAGGTTCGGGACACAATTTACCGGCCAGACTGTGACCGGTGCTTATCAAGCTGATGATGGCAGCATCGAACAGGTCTTTCAGAATGTAGTGCTCTTTCAAGACCCAGCAAGCCCCCTCGGTGTCTCACTCCGGCCGCTGTCGTCCCTTCTAGACAAGGGCAGCGGTCAGCTGCAATCCAGGGAAGACGGCGCAAAAGGATATTTCCGAGAGGTGCAGGACAACCAGGGATATTACATTCCAGCCTATTTCATGGATTTCATCAACCGCTATTTTGGTTTTGAAATATCTGGAGAACCCATTTCCCAACTGGAGGAAATTCGGGCTGGAGTAGCCCAGCAGTGTTTCCAGAACTACTGCCTGTTATACGACGCCAAAGCTGATCCATCTCAGCAGGTCAGGTTGCTGCCCCAGGGTCAAAAATACCGAGACACCTATTA
>JARROG010000050.1:0-8544 GCA_037384185.1 Anaerolineales bacterium
AAAGGCGACCAGAGCGGTGATGATCAGCAGTCCGAAGACCACACCGCGCTTGACCTGGACCTTCTCGGGGATGAATGGAATACTGTTTGCTGACATGGTATACCTCCTGATAAGGGCACTTTTCATAAGGAATTGCTGAATTGACCTAAGTATAGAACATTTGTTCTAGTTTGTCAAGTCCTGAAAATCCCGATTTACTGTATCAAGACAATCTCTGGTAGAATTGGTGATTATGTCCACCCTCAACCCCCTCCAATAACACGAAATGAAAGCAAATCAGCCTTACGCCACCTGGGTAGAAGTCAATCTCAATACGCTTGACAACAATATCAAAATCATCCAACAGCAGACTGATACCCCGATCATGGCCGTGGTCAAAGCCAACGGATACGGCCATGGCTTCTTACCCATCACCAGAACAGCCCAGCAGGCGGGTGTTTCCTGGTTTGGCGTAGCGCGTCCTCGCATGGCAGCAAAAATGCGCCAGGAGGGCATCGAAGGGAATATCCTGATTCTGGGATATATCGCCCCAGAACGCATCCAGGAGATGATCTGCCTGGATGTCTCTCTCACAGTTTGGACTGAAGATCATCTAAAGTGGGTACTGAAAGCCGCGCGCAGCTGCGGAATGACAGCCCGGGTTCATCTGCTGGTTGACAGTGGGATGGGTCGGCTTGGCTGTCTGCCCGAGGAAGCGCGTGATCTGGCCCAAAAAATCACCGAACTGAAGGAATTGAAATTTGAGGGGTTATTCTCTCATCTTGCCCGCGCTGACGAGGTGGATTCAAAGCCTACCCAGCTCCAGGAAAAAACCTTTCAGAAAGTACTTTCCGAACTTGAAAGCGCGGGGTTGCTGCCAGATATCATTCATCTGGCTAATTCAGCCGGCAGTCTTGCCCACCCCAGCACTCGCTATCACCTGATTCGACCCGGAATCATCCTCTACGGTTTGTCACCCTCCCCGGATGTCGAGCTGCCTGCTGGGATCGAGCCCATTCTCAGCTGGAAATCAGTGTTGGCTAGCATGAAGGTTCTACCGCCCAATCACGGCGTGAGCTACGGCCACGCTTACATAACCCAGAAAGAAGAGCTGATTGGAGTTATCCCGGTTGGATATGCAGATGGCTACCGCCGAGTGCCAGGCAACCAGGTATTGATCAACGGGGTCAAGGCACCCATCGTCGGCAGGGTCTGCATGGACCAATTCATGATCAAACTGGAAGGGGTCCCTCACCCTCAGGTAGGGGACGAGGTGGTACTTATCGGCAAGCAGGGAGAACAGCAAATCACTGCCAACGATCTGGCAAAGACCTGGCAGACAATTAATTATGAGGTCACTTGCAGTATAGGTGCCCGGGTTCCCCGGATTTACCCCCAATCAAAATAATTCAGCCTGTCCCAGAAACCACAGTTCTGATCCCGAGTTCTAATCTGGCTGAGTAGGATACGACTGCTGCTGCAGCGGTAAGACGACATGGAATTCGCTGCCTGGCAGATGATCTGTATCCTTGGTGCGGCGCTCTACCCAGATGCGTCCGTTATGAGCTTCGATGATGCTGCGCACAACCGCCAGCTCCTCTCCCGGCTTCTCCTCCCCGGCAGCAATCTCATCCAGCACCGAAAAATCTGTCATCATCGGATTCATATGCTCCTGGAAAAAACGGTCCTTCGCAGCAGCTGGAATGCCAATGCCGGTATCGGTTACCACCACCTCAGCACCTTCCCACTTGAGAACCTCGGATCGGGGTGGAATGTGCCTGCCGGTGATGGTGATCTTCCCCCCCGCAGGTGTGTGGGTCATAGCGTAATTGATCAGGATCTCAAATACCTTGCGGAGCGCCTTACTGTCTCCATAAACCGGAGGGATATCACCGAGATTGTCGTGGGACAGAGTGATCTTTCTGGCTTGCACTTTTCCTTGCAAATCCTGGCAGACGCCGTCAACCAGCGCGTACAGCGAAAGTGGTGTGTTATCGATGTTGAGGTTCTTTGGCTGGATGTTGGCCGTATCGATCATATTTTCAATGATCTTCTGCAGCCTCTCAGAACCAGAGACGATCCCCTTGACCAGCTCACTGTAATACTCGTCTTCCATTAGAGATTGATCGTTTGCCAGCAATTGAGAATATCCGCTCACAACCGTCAGCGGAGAACGCAGTTCATGGGCCTTGATGCTGATGCTATCTGCAGCAGATTTCTTGATCTGCTCGATCTTGTCCAGGGCGGTGTCTTTGGAGGCTTTCGCTCGGCGGAGTTGACTGTCAATCTTGCTCAAGCTCTCAACCAAGCGGGCGTTCTGCAGGGCAACTGAGGTCTGGTCAGCAACGGTGCTCAATAGTTCCAGTTCCTCATCGGTAAATGATGCTCCGGATTCCTTCTGTGAAAGGGCGAATAAACCAATCCATTCATCTTCGGTATGAATGGGCACCAATGCTTCCACATCCAAAGACCGGATCCAGGACACCACATTTTCCGGGATGGTCTGAAATTTCGGGATGAATTCAAGTTCTGATTGGGTGAGCGGGCGTTTTTCTATCGACAGCACCTGAGTGATCGGACTGTAGGCCGGGAGGAAATCAAGGTCAGGAGGGGTTTCTGAAGTGCCCTGAACTGCTCGCAGATACCAGTTCGGCGGATCCTTATCCGGTTCGATCCGGTCAACCAAAAACAGAGTGCCTTTCCGGACCCCCAGCGATCCACATATCATCTCAATCGTCACCTTGGAGAGCAGCTCAATATCGAGAATGCTGCTGAGAGTTTTACTGTAGCTGCGAATTTCCAGGGTGCGGTTCTTCTCGCTGGGCACCAGCTTGAAGATGATCGATTCAATCAGGTTGTACACAGGCATGAAAAAAATCAGGACGATCAGCGAAAAGAAAACCCCGTTATATACCGGCTTGTACCAGGAAAGCCCGATGAAGAAGCGTTCCAACACTAAGAATCCCAGGGCATAGATCAGGATCATGGTGATCCCGGTCAATGAGTAGGCTGCGAATCTGAATCCGAGGGTTTTCAGATCAGGCAAGCGATAGGTCAGAACCAGATAATTGAGAAGAATGACTGCCAGAAGCAGCAACAAACTGCCCAGCAGCTGGCTGCTCAACAGGAACAGAATAGAGCTTCCAACGTAAAGCACCAGCGCAGCAGTCCAGAAGATCGCCCGCTGCTTGACCACATTGCGATCCGTCTGGCGGTACTCTCGCAGAAGCAGCAGACTGCTGGAGATCAGGAAAAAACCCCATCCGGCTGCTTGAACCACCGTTGACAACAGCGAATGGGAATATCCCTCCAAACTGGCACCCCAGCTGATCTGACCGGGAAAGATCGCCCGCACATCCGAGAGTGCAGCAATCAGAATGACTCCAACAGAGACCAACAACCAGACCCATCCAGATCTCTCGACCCAAAAAACTGCTTCAGTCAGGGCATAAATCACGCCGCCTATCAGCAGGATGCCATAGAGGGGAAGCTGCAGCTGGACACCGGGATGGAGGAAATTCCACCAGGAAAGCTCGCTGCCAAGCAAAATGATGGTTAACAAGGTGAATAGGGTCAGAAGAACCACCAACAGGTAGTCCGCTTTCTTATATATTCGTAATTTCTTAAAGGCATTAACCAGCAGGAAAACGCCGTATGCTGTCAGGCAGAGATAGATCAAAGCGGCAAGAGTCAGGATCCCTTTCATCATCCTCTCAATATCAATTGAACAAGTGGACTGTAACCGTACTTTCTGCTTCCAGGCCGGTGACCGCTGGAGGAATTCTGACCAGACCATCAGCCCGGACCAAAATAAAGATCAGATTGCTCCTACCAAAGACCGGTTCCGCCCGGAACCCAGCGCCAGAGTCCTTGACAACTTTGACGGGAATCCAATCTTCCCGTCCTGCCTGGGATGAAATATTCACTGTCAACTCTGCATCCAATGTCGGGAGGAAGCCGGAATCTTCAACTCCCAGGCTGCGCTCAATGATTGGTTTGACCAGCACCTGAGCGATAACCAAAGCGCTCACTGGATTACCGGGCAGCCCGATCATCACCTGCCTGCCAGCTAAAGCCAGGATCGTGGGTTTTCCTGGTTTGATATGCAAACCATGGACCAGCACGCCTGGATCGCCAAGCTCATCCATTATTTCTGCGGTGAGATCTCTGGCGCTTGCAGACGAACCGGCAGTGACAATCAGATGATCGCATTCCTGTAAGCCTTTGGCAAGTGCCTCCCGCATGTCATCCCGGTTATCTGAAATGATACCATAATGGATCCCTATCCCTCCCAACTTTTGGATCAGGGATCCGAGGGTGTAGGAATTGACATCCCTCACCTGGCCCGGAGTGGGAACCTGATAAGGAGGGATGACCTCGTCTCCACTGGAGATTATGCCAATCCTGGGCGGTTTGGCTGTTTCCAGGGAGGTGATGCCCAAGGCCATCAATCCGCCAATCTCAGCTGGACCCAATTTTGTCCCCCTGGGAATGACCACATCCCCGGCAGCTACATCCTCACCGATTTCGATCAGATTCTGGCCGGGAGCGACAGGTTTATAGACCTCTATTTCAGCGGCTGTCAACTGCTGGGTATCTTCCAGCATGACGACTGCATCAGCATTTTCCGGGAGCATACCACCTGTATGGATCAGAGCGCATTCAGCACTGTCAAGCAGGAGCCTGGCTGGCTGGCCCATATTTACCTCGCCTGCCAGCTGAAGATAGGCTGGGAGAGATTCACTGGCACCGTTGGTGTCTTTAGCCAGAACAGCATACCCATCTACTGTAGATCTTCGAAAGTCTGGAAGGTCCTGTGGCGAGAGAATGTCATAAGAGGTAACCCTACCCAGAGCTCTGTCAGTTGAGGTCTCTTCAGGTTCAGGCTCCAGATTGACCAGGGTGAAAAGTTTCTGGAGAGCTTCCTGCGGTGTCACCAGAGATAGAAATTCAGGCATATTCCTCCCTAAAAGTCAGTTTCAATTAATCCAGGCAGCAAATAACAGCAGATACACCGGCAAGCTGAAGATGGTCAGTGACAGGGGGATGATCAGCGGCCAACGCACCGGTGCCCCTTTTTCCAAACCAGCATAATACCAGACCAAATAACCTGCTGGCAGCAGAGCGATAAATACCGGTCCGGCGATCCTGATTGGCAAGCCGAAGAGCAGCGCGCTTCCAAACAGCAAGAAACCGCTCAATACCAGTAAATTGTGAATGAAAACCCCTTTCTTCCAGCCTATACGCACCAACAGCGTGCGCTGCTGCCCGCGGAGATCTCCTGCGTAGGAGCGCAGCCGCAGCGTCAAGATCAATGCCAGGTGCAGCGGAAAAAGCGGAAAGACTGCCAGATATAAATATCGGTGAAAGCTGCCATACTGTGGTAAAAAACCCAGGGCTGGAGGCAAGACAACCAGACTCAACGACGTAAAGAATTCAGCTAACCCAGAACTTTCCAGGTTCAAACCTGGTAGGACCAGCAAAGCCAACAGCAGGAAAATAAGACCCATCAGTCCATACATCGCCGGCCCGATCACCTGATTTATAACCAGCATTACTGTCATCACAGCCGCTCCAGTTAGCAACCCAAGAGACGCATACAGCAGCAGGCTGTCCTGATCGGATCCGCTTATATTCCTGGAGCTCTGTCCGGACCCATCCAGAGGGAAGACAGCTGCCTGAAAGGGTACCTGGAAGTAATCCCCCAGGAAGAAAATGCCCTCCAGCACCAGCAGCAACCAAAGCAGGCCCAGAAGAAAGATGCCGGTTTCAAACCTGGCACCCAGGTAATGCGCAAGACCCGCTCCGGTCAGATAAAGAGCCAGAGCAGTCAGCAAATGCACGGGGCGCAAATGATCCAGGAGCTTAGAGCTTTTCCTATCTTCCATGACATCTAAATTATAACTATTATCCAGGAGATTGAAGGCTGGATTATTACTCTAGCTTGAATATACCCTCTTGCGTCAGGACCTGACCAAGTTTGTAAGGAAAAACCACAGATTGGCAGGACGTTCAGCCAGCCTGCGTACAAAATATGGGTACCATTCCAAACCGTAGGGCACATAAACCCGGACTGGATATCCTTCCTTGACCAGCGACCGCTGCAGGTCAGGCCGAATTCCATAAAGCATCTGGAACTCCAACCCCTTTTTAGATAGACTGATCTGGTCAGCATAATTCCGCGCGGCGGCGATCCGGTTCGGATCATGAGTAGCAATTGCTGGAAGAGGAGGGAAGGCACCGTCTGTGCTGGCAGTTTTTCCGATCTCCAGGGACTTGTCCAGCAATTTCCGGGTAAGTCGGTCAAAATTCTGATCTACATCTTTTTTGCGGGGAAATGCTACGCTGCGGGGTTCCTTATAGGCTCCCTTGCATAAGCGAATCCAGCTGTCTTCCTGGAGCAGTTCGTTGATATCCTCCCCGGACCGATAGAGGCTGGCTTGAATGACGATACCAGTATAGTCTGAAAATTCCCCGTCCCGTACTTTTCGGTAGAGATCCAGGGTTGCCTGGGTCAACTTGGAATCTTCCATGTCGATCCGCACGAAGATGTCTGCCTGGCGGGCCTTGTCTAAAATTCGCTGCAGATTCTCAAGGCAGAGGTCAGGATCAAGTACAAGACCGATCTGACTCAGTTTCAGTGAAACTCCTGCGCGCAATCCTTCCTGGGACAGGCGTTCAATAATCACCAGAATCTCATCAGCGGCAGATACAGCTCCCTCCCGCGTTGTCACATTTTCCCCCAGATGATCCAGTGTACTGGAGACTCCCAACCCAGCCAATTCTTTGACCACCGCGACAGCTTGGTCCAGTGTTTCTCCGGCCACAAATCGGGCAGCCGTTCGCTTGGCAATTCCCCAGCGCTGGACAATCGACCTGGCCCAGCCAGCTTGGGATAAATAGATCAGCAGCATTTTCAACATAAGCAGCATTCCTTCCTATCTGGTGAGAACTCCACCATATAATGCTACTCACTCCCCGCGCTGTTTACCATGGTCATATTTACTTCATTCGAGCGCAAAATGTCAGTGCTTTGGAACAGAGCTGGAACCGGATGGGCGTCAAAAAAATCCTCACCCTGGTCAGCTGACACCTACAGACGCGAAAATGATGTAAAATATATGATAGAATATACCTGAATTTTGGACGAATGTAATAAACTGAGGTATGAAGATGCTCAAGAAACAATATATCAAAAGCCGTGATGTTTACAAAGTGACCTTCCGCTTGGCGAAACATGAGCAGCCCGATTATGAGGTCAACTCTGCTCATCTGGTGGCAGATTTTAACGACTGGAGTTTTACTGATACACCCATGAAGAAACTCAAGAATGGGGACTTCAAAGTCACCGTTGAACTCCAACCCGGCTCAAAACATGAGTTTCGTTACCTGCTCAATAACACAAAATGGTACAACGAGTGGGAAGCAGATGAATATGTCCTGGGCGACTTTGGCAAGGACAATTGTGTCATTGAACTTCCCGAGGTATAGACTCTCCGAACATCCCCGAAACAAACCATATCATTGATAACCCAGCAGCTTCCAACGCGGCTGTTGGCTCTCCGGTGTGGGTGATTGGCAAGCCCACCTTCCTGTGATAAACTTCCCCTGCATTTCATCAAACTTTCCTGGAGGAAATCTTTGAGAAGACGTCCCAGATTTTCTGTACTGACATGGCTTTCTGTGTTCTTCCTGATCGCAGCTGTCCTGTTCACTACCCTGCAATTTGTCCGGTTCAGCCGATTGAGGACTACATACCCGGCTAACATGACCATCGCTGAAGTGCCTGTGGGTGGGCTGACCCGCCAGCAGGCTGCGGACCGCTTGCTGCAAGCCTATTCCCTTCCCGTGGAACTGAACTACCAGGATCAAACCATCCTGTTCGAACCCTCTATCAGCGGTTTTGAGCTAGATCTGGAAAGCATGCTGGCTGCTGCAGATCTTGAACGGACCAGACAATCCTTCTGGGTTGGTTTCTGGGATTATCTCTGGGGCCGTCAGGTCAACACCCTGACCATCCCTCTCCGTGCAAACTACTCAGAATCCCGGCTGCGAACCTTCCTGGTCGACGAGATCGCTGCCCGCTATGACAAGCCACCCCTCCCAGCAGTTCCCCAACCGGGCACAGTCAACTTCGCACCCGGAACCTACGGTACCGTACTCGACCTGGATACTGCAGTATTGCTGATCGATAACGCTATGCGATCTGTATCCAACCGCTCAGTAAACCTTCCGCGAGAACAGACCAGCCCGCCTCGCCCTTCACTCCAAAACCTAAAAACCCTTCTGGAGCAGACGATTGACATCAATGAGTTCGATGGGACTGTGGGTCTGTATATGTTCAATCTGACTACCCAGGAAGAGATCCATTTCGCCTATCAAAATGGCTACGATATCCCCACCGATCCGGATGTCGCCTTTACAACAGCCAGCATCATCAAGATCCCAATCATGACCTCGATCTTCAAGAGAATTGATGAGAACGCAGATGCGGAGACCTTCAATTTACTCCAGAAAATGATCATTGAATCCGGCAACGACCCGGCCGAGTGGGTGATGGAGCGA
>JARROG010000051.1:0-8492 GCA_037384185.1 Anaerolineales bacterium
GGTCAAGCTCACCCGCGAGGCCACCCAGGAGCTGGAAATGGCTTTCCACACGATCTTTTCTAATCCCCGGGTGGCGGGATCCCATGCCCAGCGGGCAAAAAAGATCGAGAACGAGGTAGAGCATCTTTACCGGGTCGCGATCAGCGACTTGTTCACCAAGGCCAAAGACTTCAAGCCGCTGATGGAAATGCTCCGCCGCCGGGAGGTCTACCGCCATGTTTCCAACATGGCTGACCAGGCCGACTATGCCGCTGACATTCTGGGCATGGTGGTCATGAAGCTGACCTGATTGGTAATGACCACAAATAAATACCATAGTGCACCAACCAGGTTGGTGCACTATGCATTTAATGGGAAGGTCATTGAAATTAACGCACTCGCCAGCTACAATAAATGGATTATCCCGGAGGAAACCCAATGGCTCCAAAGACCACCCTGATCACTGACAGCACCTGCGACATTCCCAGGAAATCCCTGGATCAGTACGGTATCAAAGTCGTTCCCCTGACCATCATCTGGGATGGAGAGGAATTTCTGGATGGGGTTGACCTGCTTCCCGAGGATTTCTACCGGCGCCTGGATGGTTCAGCTACCATCCCTACGACCTCCCAGCCCACGCCCGAGCAGTTCTATCAGGCCTATCAGCAAGCTGAACAGGAAGGAGCGGAGCAGATCCTGGTCATCACCATCAGCAGCGCCATGAGCGGTACCTATACCTCCGCCCTGACCGCTGCCGAAATGGTCGATATTCCTGTGGAAGTCCTGGACTCCAAATCCAATTCGATGAGCCTTGGCTGGCAGGTGCTGGCAGCAGCTCGAGCTAGGGAAGAGGGCGGAGACCTCCAGGATATGATCCGGGCCGCAAATCAAGCCCGGGAAGGTATGGTCTTCCTGGTATCCCTTGATACGCTGGAATATCTCTACCGGGGAGGCAGGATTGGCGGCGCCAGCCATTTCATCGGGAATCTACTGAATCTTAAACCCCAGATCTCAGTCAACCACCAGACTGGAGAGGTGGCCGGCGGCCGGCGGTCCCGAACCCGCAAAAAAGCCCTCCAGGACCTTTTCACAGATTTCTTTGCGCAGATCGACCTGGGGAAAACGCTGCGGATTGCCGTTCTCCACAACGCCGCCCTGGAGGAAGCCCAGGCCTTGGCCAGCAGGATCGAGAGTGAATACCATCCAGCTGAACTCGTCCTCAGCATCGTCTCACCTGTGCTGGGGGTGCACACCGGTCCCCGGGCTGTGGCGATCTGCGGCTATGCCCGCTGATCATTCCTTAAAAGGGACGAAATCCCTTAAAGGGATTTCGTCCCTTTCTTTTTATCGCGCTGTGAGTTTGAGCACCGTTCCGCTCAGATCAACCAGATAAACTTCCCCGTCCTGGCCCTGATCGATGGCAGCGATTTTTCGGTCTGTGCTGAACAGCTGCTGATTGGACCAATTCCCATCGGGCGTGCGCAGCAGACCCCAGACCAGCCCGGTGCAGAAATCCCCATAGAGATAGATACCCTGCCATTCCGCCAGGGATCCCCGGTAGACAGCGCCGCCGGAGATCGAGCAGCCCAGCGAGTGATCATATTCCCAGATCGGAGATAGTAGAGTAAGACCCTGGGGAGGAGTTCCCTGGTAGGGATGGTTCCCTTCCCGGAAATTCCATCCAAAATTGCTCGCCCCATCTGCTCCGGCTGCCAGATAATTAACTTCCTCCCATTTTTTCTGACCGACATCGGCAATAAACAGGTCGCCGCTGGCTGGATCGAAACTGAAGCGCCAGGGGTTGCGCAGGCCGTAAGCCCAGATCTCATTCCCGAATGGGTTATCCCCAGGAATGGCGTAAGGCTGCTGGCTGACATCCACTCGCAGCAGCTTACCCAGTAGATTGTCCGTGCGCTGGGCGTTTCCCTGAGGGTCGCCGGCGCTGCCCCCGTCCCCGGCTGCGATCCAGAGATAACCATCGGGGCCAAACAGGATATGACCACCGTTGTGATTCTGATAAGGCTGCGAAATGGAAAGCACCGTAATTTCTGAACCACCGCTGGCTTGATTGGGATCAGAGGAGACCTGGAAGCGGGAGACCACCGTGTTCCCATTCAGATCAGTGTAGTCGATGTAGAACACGCCGCTGTCCATATAATCAGGAGGAAATGCCAGCCCGAGCAGTCCCTGTTCCGATCCGCTGGATCCAACCCGGCCGCGGATGTCCAGGAAAGGAGTATCCAGCAGCTGCTGGCCGTCATAGATCAGGATCCGGCCGGCTTGTTCAATGATGAACAGCCGTCCCGAACCATCGGAAGCTGAGACAACTCCCACCGGACGTTTAAGTCCGGAGACCACTTCCGCCCATTTGAATCCCGCTGGATCAGGAAACGAGCTGACATCTGCAGGGGTTGAGGTAGCTTTAGGTGCCTCTGTGGGCGAGTTGGTCTCCGTCGAGGCTGGCGTGGGGGGAAGGGCGGTTGACGTTGAAGGGATAAATGGCGTTGCGGTCTCAACTGCGGTTTGAGCCGGGCGGGGGGAACAGGAAGCTGCCAGCAGGCCGAGTATCATTAAACTTAGGATCAATACAGGGATGCGTCTTTTGGATTGGGACATGTTATACCTCACAGGGCACTAATAAATAAAAGGGTGGTGGATTCATTATACTGGCGCAAGATAAGAATCAAATAAGAAGGCTGGAAGGCTCTGGACGGGACCAGCTTGTGCTGATTCTGGGAATTGTGTAGAATAAGCCATTATCCCAGGTCGCCGGGCCATACCAAACTTAGGCCGCAGCAGGAACCGAAATATGACAGATATTCAAACAATTGCCAAACAGGTCAGGGTACCGGTCAGCAGCGTCTCGGCAGCAGTCAGCCTGCTGGATGAGGGCAATACCATTCCTTTCATTGCCCGCTACCGCAAGGAAATGACCGGTGAGCTGGATGAAGATCAGCTGCGGGGGATCCAGGAGGAGCTGGAGCGCTTGCGGTCCCTGGGTGATCGGCGGGAGACCATCTTGAACACCATCAGGGAGGCGGGAAAATTAACGGCTGAACTGGAGGCCAGCATCAGGGCTGCGGCCACCCGCACTGAACTGGAGGACATCTATCTGCCGTATAAACCCAAGCGCAAAACCCGGGCCAGCACTGCCCGTGAGCGGGGCCTGCAACCGCTGGCAGAGATGATCCTTGACCAGGAAGTAGATCAACAATCCCTGGATGATATCGCCCGCCCCTTTCTTTCAGAGCAGGTCAAGACTTCAGCAGATGCTTGGCAGGGTGCCCGCGATATTGCGGCAGAGATCATTAGCGATACCCCGGTCATCCGCCGTGCTCTTCGGACGCTGGCATTCCGTACGGGGGAGATCAAGACCCAGAAATCAGATCGTGGAGAAGACCCCCGCGAGGTGTACCAGAATTATTATCAATTCTCTGCTCCACTGAACCGCGTCAAACCTCACCAAACCCTGGCTATTAACCGGGCTGAATCTGAAGGGATCCTTTCGGTAACAATTCTCCTGCCGGAAGAGGATTGGAAGCGGGTGATCACCCGAACCTATCCGTCCAATCCGGCTTCCCCTTTGGCAGGAGAACTGGAAAGTGCCACGGCTGATGCTGCCCGGCGTCTGCTGCTGCCCGCGATTGAGCGGGACCTGCGCCGACAGTTGACCGATCAAGCGGAGCGGCGCGCCCTGGAGGTTTTTGCTAAGAACCTGCGCGCCCTGCTCCTGCAGCCTCCCCTGGATGGATACACCGTGCTGGGCCTGGATCCCGGCTTCCGGACCGGATGTAAGGCAGCTGTGGTCGACCCAACCGGTAAAACCCTGGAAACAGCCACCATCTATCCAACCCCTCCCAAGAACGAGATCGACCGCGCCCGCAGCATCCTGCGGGAATTGATTTCCAAATACGGGGTGGACTTGATCGCCATTGGCAACGGCACCGCTTCCCGGGAGACAGAGACTTTTGTTGCGGAACTCATCAAGGACCTGGAGGGCGTGAATTATTTGTTGGTCAGCGAAGCGGGCGCCAGTGTCTACAGCGCCAGCAAGTTGGCTGGCCGGGAACTTCCGGACATGGACGTCAGTCTGCGAGGGGCCGTTTCCATCGCCCGCCGGGTTCAGGATCCACTCGCGGAGCTGGTGAAAATTGATCCCCAATCCCTGGGAGTGGGTATGTATCAGCATGATGTCAACCAGGGCCATCTCCGAAAGACCCTTGAGGGGGTTGTGGAAAGCGTGGTCAATCAAGTTGGCGTTGAGATCAACACGGCTTCAACGGCTCTGCTGGGATATGTCTCCGGGATAGGCCGCGGTCTGGCAGAGCGGATCGTTTCCTACCGGGATCAAACCGGACCCTTCCAGGAGAGGGGTGAGCTGCTGGATGTCCCTGGGATGGGGGAAAAGACCTTTCAGCAGGCGGCTGGCTTTCTGCGCATCAGGGACGGAAGCGATCCGCTGGATACCACGGCGATCCACCCGGAAAGCTATCTCGCTGCCCGGAATGTCATCCAGCAGGCGGGATTATCACTGGACGCTGAACGGCAGGAAAGAAAGCAAGCCCTGGTGCGTTTGAGCGAGCAAAGATCGGCTGCTGAACTGGCAGCTTCCCTGAAAATTGGCGTTCCGACCCTGGTTGACATTTTCAAGCAGCTTGCCAGCCCGGGACGGGATCCCCGGGAGGATCTTCCCAAACCAATTCTGCGCAAGGATGTCCTGTCGATGGAGGACCTGGTGGAGGGCATGGAACTTCAGGGTACAGTTCAAAACGTGGTTGAGTTTGGAGCCTTTGTAGACCTGGGAGTGAAGAATGACGGACTGCTGCACCGCTCGAAGATCCCGGCAGGCATGGATCTCAACCTGGGGGATGTGATCCGGGTCTCAATCCTGAGTGTGGATCAGGACCGGGGCAGGATCAGTCTGGGGTGGGTCGGAAATTAACGGATTCAACCTCGACCTTATCTGAAGAGGAAAAAAGATAATCCTGGATCAAATTGCCCACTTTGAATGAAAACCGCCTGGCAGGTTCTTCCTGGCAGGCGGTCCTGTCAATATTTCTGTGTTCCAGCGAGTTCGATGCGGTTGTGGGCGAATGAGGCCGCGGCTTGAATCCCGGCTGTAGCCCCGGGCAACAAAGGAAACCTCAGCCTGGAGAGCTCAACGCCGCCAGCAGGCCGGGAATATCCTCGAAAATAAATTTGGGCTTGACTGGACTGTCAGTAATTTCCTGGCGGGTGGCGATTCCAGTGAGCACCACGGCGGAATCGATCCCGGCCTGGTTAGCTCCCAGGATGTCGGTATCCAGCTGATCGCCGACCATCAAGGTCTCTTCAGGGGCAACATCCAGATGCTTCAGGGCAGCCCGGAAGATTGCCGGGTAGGGTTTTCCGACCACATAAGGTTCCACCCCGGTCGCCCCCTGGATGGCGCCTGTCACCACGCCGGTGGCGGGATAGACCCCGTCCGGTCGGGGATAATTGCGGTCAGTATTGGTGGCGACGAAATCCGCTCCATCCAGAATCAACCGCATAGCGGTGGTGATCTTCTGGTAATCCAGGTCCAGGTCCATGCCGGCGACGACAGCTGCCGGTGGACGGCGGGGCAGGTCAGCTCCCTGGGCAATCTCAAACCCAGCTTCTTCCAGTGCTTCCAGCAAACCGCTCATGCCGATCGCATACAGAGACGCCCCTTTTCCGTATTTTTCCCGCAGATATTCCGCAGTAACGGTGGAGCTGGTGAAAATTGAATCCTTGCTGGCCTGGATGCCGAACCGGACAAAGCGGTCGATGAATCTGCCAACAGAGTGGCCGTTGTTGTTGGTCAGCAGCGCCCAGCGGATATCCCCCTCCGCCAGATAGTTGAACAGCTCCTGGATGCCGGGCAGCGGCTGATCTGCTTTCCAGAGTACACCGTCACCATCCAGAAGGATAGCTCGATACTTCTTCAATTCCATAACCGCCTTGTGATAGATGTGGATGTCAGCCTATTCTATCATGCCGATCCACACGCCATAGCCAGAATCCAGTTCGTATACCTGGATTGTTTTCCCCGCAATCCCCCGCTTTTTTTGAATGAGCGGGTATCATTATATACGGCAGGTAGAAGACCCCTTCGGGAGGTGAATTGATGACCGGAAAGACCCTGTTGGCAGGTGATATCGGCGGCACAAATTGCAGGTTGGCTTATTTTTCATCCAGCCTGGGAGTTTCTCAACCGCTTCATGAGGAGAATTTCAAAAACCGTGACTACCAGGATTTTGAAGAACTGCTGCAATCTTATCTCGATCTCCACCCGCTGGACTTCACTGGTATCTGTCTCAGCATCGCAGGCCCGGTGATTGATAACCGGGTGGATATCACCAATTTAGGATGGGTTATCGATGGCGATCGCTTACAGGACCGCTATCAGCTTGGCGGGGTTTGGCTGCTGAATGACCTCGGAGCTCTGAGCTATGGAGTGCTCCAGCTTCAGAAGCAAGACTTGGTCGTCCTTCGAGAAGGCCAGCCGGTTGATCGGGGTGCGATCGCAGTGATCGCCCCTGGCACTGGACTGGGAGAAGGGTTCCTGATCTGGAACGGCCAGGATTACCAGGCTATCTCCACGGAAGGGGGCCATGCGGATTTTGGGCCGACAAATGAGCTCCAGATTCGCCTGGCGGAGTACCTTCAAAAACAAGGGATCCGAACCAGCAACGAGCAGGTCTGTTCCGGGATCGGTATCCCATATTTGTACCGCTTCTTACGGGATGAAGGGCTGGCCCCCGAACCGGATTGGTTTGGGGATCTGCTCCAGTCTGCCGCAGATCCAACTCCGCTGATCGTCAGCAGCGCCCTGGACGAATCCAGGAGCTGCCAGCTGTGCCAGATGACTGTAGATCTATTTGTTTCCATCCTGGGCGCGGAAGCTGGCAACCTGGCGCTGAGAACTCTGTCGTTGGGAGGAATTTATATCGGGGGCGGCATTCCTCCCCGGATCCTGCCCTACTTGAAGAAGGAAACCTTCCTGGATGCCCTGGATGATAAAGAACCCCATCAGGAATTGCTGGCCCGGATCCCGGTCAAGGTCGTGGTCAACCCCATTCCCAACTTGATCGGTGCCGCCTGCTATGGGCTACGGGAGCTTCAATAATGCCAGCTGGATGGGCTGGACCCTGCCATTTTCAGGACCAGGGCAGAGCCTGAAATTGAAGCCGTTGACAAACCAGCCATGTTCAACTATTATCAATTTTGTGATTAATAAATTCACGTATGTGAAGTAGAGCAGCGAAGATGATCAGCCGGCTTGGGCTGGAAAGGTGTGGTGGTGTTTGATATGGGTGGAATGACTTCGCGCAAACGCGTGACCGAGGCGCTGGAACATCGGGAACCGGACAGGGTACCTTTTGATTGCGGTTTTGTTTATGAGAGTTATCTGCGCTTGCAGGAGTATCTGAATCTGGACACGGACGTTGAAGTCCGTCCTTCCAGTCCCTGGCTAACTATTAGTCCGCCGATAGAACTGATCGAAGAGCTTTCTATTGACTTGTATTACATTGGATTGAAGAGATCTAAAAACGCACCTGTCTTTGAGTATGGAATGGAAAGCTACACGGATGAATGGGGCGTGAAATTCAAGAAAGTTGAACAGCCGGGGGGATTGTATTATGGGTTTGACAACCAGGTCCTGGAAGGTGCGACGCCAGCTGATCTGGATGATTACCCCTGGCCCGATCCTTATAACCCGGAACTTACGGAAGGGGTGGAGCAAAAAGCGCGGGATTTGTATGAAAACACCGACCTGGCGTTAATTGGAAAGTTCAGCAATTCGATCTTTGAGCAGGCTTTTTATATGCGGGGTTTCGAGCAGTTGTTATTAGACCTCAGTTTTGAACCAGATTTTGTTGAGGCTTTGCTTGGTAAGCTGGTGGATTTGGCCCTGGCCCGTCTGGAAGTTGGCCTTCAAACCTGCGGTAAATATCTGCAGGCTGTGCGGTTTGCAGGAGATGATATGGGGCAGCAGGATGGACCGCTGATGTCGCCCCGCATGTTCCGCTCTTTGATCAAACCCCACTTTTCCCGCTACTACCGCGAAGCCCGCAACTTGATCGACCGCTTCAACCCGCGCATAAAGATCATCGCCCATACAGATGGGGATGTGTACCCGATCATTCCAGATTATATTGAAATGGGGTTGGATGTGCTCAATCCGGTCCAGCCTTATGTGGCTGAAATGGAACATGACAAATTGAAAGCAGAATTTGGAGACCGGTTGGCTTTTCATGCCGGCATTGATATTCAGCAGGTGCTGCCGTTCGGAACCCCGGAAGAAGTCAAGGCAGAGGCTGTCAAAACCATGCGAGCGCTTGGGCCTGGGGGAGGTTACATCCTCGCTCCCACCCATTACCTGCAGGCGGATGTACCACCCGAGAACGTGATCGCTTTACGGGATGCGGTCCTGGAATTCGGCCGCTATCCATTTGGGGATTGAGTTTGAGTTGTAGAAGGCTTGTTTAGAAATGATCACCCCCCACTAT
>JARROG010000052.1:0-8347 GCA_037384185.1 Anaerolineales bacterium
CGTGGAACCTTGATTTCTGCCATAGGCTGCTCCTTCTTGATAATCATCTCTGTCCCATGCTGCTGGCAGAGCGCTGGAACTGAAAATTTAGCGGCTAAGTTGGTTGAATTATTTTATCAAAGAACCAGGCAGCGGATAAGTGAACAGGGTATAAGGTTTGCTGTCGGGATAATAATAGAGGATATTTCGCTCCTCCCGATAATGATCTGCCAGGCGCTCATCTGTCACTGACCCCATCCCCCAGGCAAAGATAATAGGCGAATCCAGCTGTGGTGATTCCAGCACCAGCGTGTTTCCATACGGCGTCCAGTGCTCGGATTCAACGATCACCAGGGCGGGCTGATAGTCTTTGACCACCGAGGATGCAAATGGGATCAGTCTGTTCCTGTCAATCCCGTACAAACCCACCAGGCCGCCCAGGCGGGAAGGAACATAATAGAACAGATTCGCAAAAATTAGAATCCCCACCACAGCAGCCGTCAGCAGGGGACGTAAAGGGGAAAGCCTATGAGGTTTATCACTTTCTGAATCTGCCCCGGACTGCCAGCCTCCCAACCAGGTGATACCTGATGCGGAAAGCAAAGCGAGGCCGGGAAGTGCTTCAAAATAATAGCGGGGACCAAGCAGCCAGGAACCAACCCAATAGCCCAGGTACAGTAGTACAAGGCAGAGGGTGATCCCTAATGAGTAATAGGTCAAACGGGATCTGCGGCTGGCCCAAATTCCGAAAGGCAAGAAGATCCAGGAAATCTTCAGCCAGCCAAATAAATCGCTGGTGCCTACCCGTAAGCTGTAGCGGGTATTTCTCCAACCTTGAAGCAGGCTGTGTCCAGCTTCAGTGACACCATACCCTGCACCAAACCCATAGCGGTCATAAGGCCACCACAGGGTATAAGGATTGATCTGAAAACTGCCAGTGACTGCCTGCTGCCAAATTGGATAGAGCCCCAATACCAGGGCACCGATCCCCCCTGTTACCAACACCCGGGTGCGCTTCCAACCAGGGCCCTTAAAAAGGACAGCTGAACCTTCCAGGAAAAAGGGGATCGAAAGCGCCAGGGCTGTCAGCGGTCGAGTCAAGCCCAGCAGCCCCAGACACAACCCGGCTGCGATCGGCGGGACTTGGATACCGCTATCCTCTTCTCTGGCTACCAAACTATCGATCCAGAACAGAACAAAGGAAACAGCCAGCACCAGACTCCAAACATGGGACAGCAATGACCCAGACTGGATCAAAAACAAGGGGGATACTCCGAGCAGCAGTGCCCCCATAAAAGCTGTGACCTCACCCAGGGTTCGTTTGCCCAGCTGATATGTCAGCCAGACTGCCAGGCCTGCCAGCAGGGGATTAACCCAGGCAGTTAAGCCCAACCGTGCCCCTAATGAGAGAGCCGCCGGCCAACCGGGCGGGTATTTAGCAAAACGAAGTCCCTGATGATCCACAACAAAGGGGACCACAAAACTTTTGGGGAATTCAGGTGTTGGCAGAGTGAGTTTGCCATCCGCCATCACTCGCGCCTGCCAGAGGTAGGCAAATTCATCCTCCAGATGGGGAAGATTCTCGTAAACCAGCCTGCCCACCAGGAAAGCACCCAGGATCACACCCAGACAAAGAACCAGAGCCAGGCGATCCCAGGTTGAGCGCATCAGGCGTTTACTGCTCTCAGAGCTTGCAGAGCACGGTCATGGAATACACCATTGCTGGCACAGATACCGCGATTATTCCTTAATGTCCGCCCTTGGCTGAAATCCAGCTTTTTTCCATCCAGATCCGTGACCACACCCCCTGCTTCCTCAACGATGATCGACCCCGCAGCTTGATCCCAAATCTTCTCCCGATAATCCGGCTTATCCGGAGATAACAGCCGCAGGTAAATCTCCCCCTTTCCCCCTGCCAGCAAAGCATACTTGGCCTGACTGTCCATCCTGACAGGATCTGCCTTTATCCCAAATTCCTCCTGGAAGGCATCAATCAGATCTGTATTGGTATGACCGGATTCGAAAGAACGCAGTAGGCGGGCTCCTCCTGGATCGGATTGGCTGGACACCTGCAAACGGGTGAAGCCTTCCCCGTCCAGCTTCTCATCGAGCGGGGCAATCCAACTTCCCTCACCTCTGCTGGCAGCCAGCAAGGAGCCTCCCCCATTCTTTGAATCTTCCAGGTTGTCAGTGATATTCGGACAACCGAGCACTCCCAGCACCACCCGTCCCTTCTCTACATACGCTAAAGCACAGGCATATTGGGCTTTGCGCAAAAAACCCTTGGTTCCATCAATCGGATCCAGGGTCCAATAATTTTCACCCGGATCAGAGACTCCCCGGTCAATGGCATCACACACGCTCTCCGGACTGATTGCTGGAATCACTCGGCCTACAAAATTCGTGATCTGCTCCAGATCTTCCTGCCCATCCGGAGAACGCAGAACTTCTGCCTGTTCCTCTCCAACAAGAAGTTCCCCCGGAAAAGAGCTTTCCAGAAGGCTGCCAACTACAGCCTGGGCAGCAAAATCAGCCACGGTCACAGGGGAGCGATCATCTTTTGTGAGCGCCTCCGTGACCATTTTGCCTTGGATAAAGGCTGCCAGAGTCGCTGCCTGCTGAACGGCTTCAAGAGCGAATTCTAAACGGGAATTATTCCTAAACATCATCCAATTCACCAGATCCTTACCTATATTCAGTACATTAAACGGGCACCCCTGTCAGATCATATACCAGCGCTCCAGTTACCTGCACCGGGGTGATCTTTCCGACAGGCAGGCCACCTTCCACAATAACCATTCCGTCGATCTCGGGAGCATCCCGATAGCTGCGTCCCAGGGAAATCTGCTCACCGCTTTCCACTTCACCTTGACCTTCTATCAGCACATCCAGCGTCCTGCCAATCTGCTGCTGGTTTTTTCTGAGTGAGATTTCCTGCTGGGCCAGCATCAGCGCCTCCTGTCTGCGCTGTTTCTCTTCCGCGGGAACAGGGTCGCCGAGTTCCTGGGATGCGGTACCGGGTTCAGATGAGAATTTAAAGACTCCCACCCGATCAAACTCAATTTGCTCGACAAAGTTCAGAAGCATCTGGAAAGACCGTTCCGTCTCACCGGGATAGCCAACGATAAACGTAGTGCGCAGTGCCAGATCGGGCATCTTGGTGCGAAGTTTGTCCACAGTGCGGTAAACCCAATCCAGGTTGGCAGGCCGGCGCATGCTTTTCAATATCTGCGGATCAGCATGCTGTAAGGGCATATCGATGTAAGGCAGGATCTGCTGGTTCTCCGCCATGACATCGATCAAGTGATCGCTGACATACCCGGGATAGGCATATAGAATCCTGAACCAATCAACCTCGGGGGCTTCACGGACCAGGGACGTCAACAGGGAAGCTAAGCCATCTTTAAAACCCAGGTCGTGTCCATAATCGGTCGTGTCCTGAGCGATCAGGTTGATTTCCTTCACTCCCTGGGACTGCAGGTAGCGGGCATCTTCCAGGACTGCCTCCATTGGGCGGCTGACTGCGGTCCCTTTGATTCCAGGGATAGCGCAAAAAGCACATGGGCGCCGGCATCCATCGGCGATCTTCAGATAAGAACTCCCCCCATCAATTTGGGCAGCCACTGCATTCCGGGGTGTCTCGCCAATCACCTGAGTGTCCGGCAAATGGTAAAGCGGTTGGGGAGCACCCTCTTCCCGCAGTCTCTTCAGAACTTGGACGATATCCATCCAGCGTCGGGTTCCCAGTAAACCGTCAATTCCGGGGACTTTGTTCAAAACTTCGCGGCCGTAGCGCTGGGTCAAGCAGCCAGCGGCAATCAACAGCTGTCCCGCTTCCTTACCAGCTGCCAGATCTCTCAATATCGAGTAGGATTCCTCCCTGGCAGGTTCAATAAAACCGCAGGTATTTACCAGAATCACCTCTGCCTGCGTTGGATCCATGACCGGCTGATAACCCTCCAGCTGCAGGAGCTGGGCCATTGCATTGGAATCCACAGTGTTCTTCGCGCACCCCAGGGAAACCAGGTGAAACGTCTTTTGTTTCATAAAGCTCTCTTTTCGGGGAGTATTATTCCGCTTCCTCCGCCAGAGTAGGCGTGGGAGTGGAAGTGGCTTCAGGTGTATTTGATGGAGTAGGAGTGAGCGTAATCGTAGGGGTCGGTGTGGCGATGCCTTCTGCCGTGAAGACTCGGTCAACAGCCTCACCAAATAGGCCCATCGCTCCAAGGTCCCGCTGGTTATAAATCACTTCTACCCCGGCCGCATTTCCAGTGATCACCTCAATGCTCAATTCACCTCCGAAGAGCTTCACGCTCCCCGGCAGCAATCTGCCCTCAAAAGCCAGGATATTGTCGACAATGACTCGCACATAGGTCCGCTGCAAGATCACCAGCTGAATCTGGATTTTCTCATTGCCTGTCAATCCGGGTGTGGGAGTGATTTCCTGTTCCTGATCTCCTTCTGGAAAAGCTTCCAAAGTGGGGGAAATATCCACTTCGATATCCCCGGTCGTAATCAGAGTCGCCTCAGGAGTGCTGGTCGGCGAGGATGTTGGAAGCAGCATATCAGCGACTGCAGGAATCGTCGCAGAGGCCTGGGCTCCAGATCCAGCTCCTGCGAAGATCAAAAAGCCTGCCCAGAGAGATACGCTGCCGATCAAGACCACGGTTCCAACCCACAGCAAGGTCGGGTTGGCAAGGAAACGGCGGAACCAGATCATCAGTGGGGGCCGATCTTGGGCTTCGGGGATCCCTTCCCGCCTGTTCTTCAGGCGTTTTTGCAGCATATCTGCATAGCTGGAGAGCAGCTGGTCAGGATTGAGTCCGAGGAACTCTGCATAGTTTTTCACCATGCCCTTCCCTTGAACCGTGGAAGGCAGCTTCTCTAGAAAACCACCTTCAATGGCTTCCAGATAGCGTTGAGGGATATAGATCTGCTCAGCAACGTTGGGGATCGTGAAACCTAGTTTTTCTCGCTGCTTCTTCAATACCTGGCCAATCTCCACCATCAAGGGGGGAGCGGCAGCGCTTTCCTCCTCCGGGAGTCCCTGATCTGCTTCCAGGTCAGTATCCAATTCATCTCCAACCCTAAGAAGCGAACGCAGCTGCTGGAGCAGGGGATCTGGATCAAGATCCAGCGCCCGGGCGAAGGAGCGCACAAATCCCTTCTGCTGGACACTGGACGGCAGCGCGTCCCAGTTGTCCGCTTCAATCGCTATCAGGTATTTTTCGCGGATCATGGTACGCTGAGAGATCTCCTCCAGGGATAATTTCTGGTCCTGGCGGGCTTTTTTCAATATCGCACCGATGGAGGGAGATGTATCAGCCATGGGTCAAATAGAAAGACCGGTCTGGCCAGCAGATTGGCTGATCTCAGACCGGTTGTAATTGGAAAGAAAACTAAATCTCAGGTTCAGGCAGCTTCGTCTTCTTCAGCGTCTTGTTCTGCCTCTTCTACGGGGTCTTCTTCAACCTCGTCCTGAACTTCAACCTCTGCGGTCTGTTCATCATCACTGGCATCTTCTGAATCCGTCTCAGCTTCTTCTTCCAAGATTTCGGCCAGTGCTTCCTCTGCTTTAAGAGCTTCCCGTTCTTCCTCTTCCAAAGCAGATTCGGGGGTTTCGCCTTCACGGTGAACGATGATCTCAATCTCAGGAATGAGATCGACCGTCAAGCGTACGGCTACAGTGTGTCTGCCGAGCATTCGCAGCGGTTGGGACTCAATCTGTTTCGCTTCAACAAGGACACCGATTTCCTCGCTGACAGCCTCGGCGATCATTTGGGTGTTGATCGAACCATAAAGTCTGCGAGTCTCACTGGCTTTGGCAGCAAAAGTGAAGCGCTTACCTTCCAGCTGTTCCGCTGGCCCTTCGAGTTCCTGATTGACTTTCGCCCTTTTGATCTCGCCTTGCTTCTTGATGCGGTCGGCATGCTTCATCGCGCCGGGAGTAGCCAGAACAGCCATTCCCTGAGGCATCAGATAGTTGCGGGCGTATCCAGGAGCGACCTTCTTCACGTCTCCAGCACGCCCTAATTTATAGACATCTTCGAGTAATAATACTTTCATAGTGACTAGCCCTTTCTCCTTATATATGAACGGATTGCTTTCCCTGCGAAGGGTACAACGCAGGAGACGCCGGAAGATTTTACCAGATGGCAGGGTGGAGGTCAATAATATGCTTCCCTGGAGACTTCCCAGTCCAGATCATTATCAAGCGATCTGTTCCTCAGCCCCGAACGGTGATTGCCCATCCAGCCAGCACAGCCAGCAGAATCAGCTGCCCGATAAAGACCAGCCACGACCTCGATTCTGGCCGGGTGTCTGTCAATTTTAGATCAGGGGGCGAACCCTGAAGCTTGATATTCGGACCTCCAAACCAGGCGAAGATTATCCCTCCCACCAGACCCCCTAAATGCCCCCAATTGTCTATCCCCGGTGAAAGACCAATTAGGAAGTTGATTAAGGCTACCTGAATGATCTGTCTCAGCGCAGTAGAGAATCGCTCACCAAAAAGCTCTCTGTTTTGATAGATGAACACTCCTTCCGCCGCTAATAAACCAAAGATTGCCGTGGAAGAGCCCAAAGATGGAGAGGATGTGAATAGGAAAGAGAACAAATTTCCCGTGATCCCAGAAAGCAAGAACAAGCCCAGATATCGCAAGTGGCCAAAATAACGTTCCACCGGGCGGCCAAGTATATACAGGGCATACACATTGAATCCTATATGCAGCAGTGACCCGTGCAAAAACATCGGTGTCACCAACCTCCAATATTGTCCATCTAGAATGGCTTGGTTGATTTTCATCCCCAGAGCTGCCGGCAAATCCTGCTGGAAGAGATAACTTGTCAGCATCTGCAGCAGATACAGGATTCCCATAATCACCATCAGGGAAATTGTGACTACAGGACTTCTTTCTGGAAACTGCACCCGAATTCTCCTTGGCGCAGCTTCACCTGGTCCAGGATCATCACTGAAGGATCGGCCTTGTGCTGATCCTGGAGCCAGCCCAAACTCTTCCCGCTGAAACCGGCGCCGGTAGTGGATCGGCCCGGCTCGATTGGCGGAGATGTAAGGCAAATTGATTACTGCCTCACTGCTAACTCCCAGTTCCAAGAACGCCTTTTCTGCAGCTTCTCGGATTCTCTGCATGGCTGCCGGGTCAGAGGACAGATCCAGATCATACTTTTTTTGGATCTCAGATAGAACACGGGAAACGATTTGATCTGTACTCGCACGCGAGGACGGGGAAACTGGCAAGGAGGGATCTGTCATAATTTTACAACCCGCTGATGGACTCGATGCTGCTCTGCCGTGATGATAGCTTCAATGGTATCCACAGTTTCGGCCAAGCGATCATCTTTATTGACAACGATGTAATCGAACAGGTGAATTTTCTTATATTCCTGGCGGGTAGTTGCGATGCGCAGCTTCAGGCTGTCCATGGTCTCCGTGTCCCGTTTTTTCAACCGGTTGATCAACTCCTCTTCATTCAGGGGTGTGAGGAAGATCAGCAGGGCATCCTGGATCATCTCCCGAACTGTTTCCGCTCCCTGCACGTCCACGCGCATGATCACATTTTTACCGCTAGCCAGCGCTTCCCTGACCTGTGATTTTGGAATACCTTTGTAGTCCTGGTAGACAACCGCATATTCGAGCAGCTCTCCCCCATCGATCATTTTAGCGAATTCATCTTGCGAAAGGAAAAAATAATCCACACCGTGCGCCTCATCAGGTCGGGGAGGACGAGTAGTGGCTGTGATTACAAAATGAAATGGCAAACCGCGGGCTTTCATCTCTTCCAGAACACTATCCTTACCGACCCCGGAAGGTCCTGAGATGACGATTAACAGGGGGTTGGGTTCATCTACTTGAAATGGCGGGGGGCTTTGATCAGAGCTCATGAACGGAATCCTTTTCCAGTATAATTGTCGCAAATATCCCTATTTCTACCAGGCAGGATATCTTATGCCAACCTATGAATACCGGTGTATAAATTGTAACCATAAATTTGAAATATTCCTAACCTACCAGGAATATGAAAACGCTGCTGTCCAATGCCCGGCTTGCGGTGATTCCGAACCAGAACGTATCATCCGTCCGCTGCGCATTGCCCGGGCAGAGCAGAGCCGATTGGACGACTTGAGTGATCCCTCCTTGCTCGAGGGTCTGGATGATGATCCGCAGACCCTGGGAAAAATGATGCGTCAGATGAGCAACGAGTTAGGAGAAGACATGGGAGCGGAATTCGACGAAGTTGTGGACCGCCTTGAAAAAGGTCAAACCCCAGAAGAGATCGAGCGCGATCTCCCGGATCTGGGAGCGGACGAGGGAGGTTCCGGTCCCGATCTGGATTTCTAAATCCGACTC
>JARROG010000052.1:8357-15949 GCA_037384185.1 Anaerolineales bacterium
TCTGGGAGCAGACGAGGGAGGTCCCGGTCCCGATCTGAATTTCTAGAATCCGGCTCTCCGTATCCCTGTTTCTGGAATCAATAACCCCAGGAATTCAGCTGCTTCAGCAGATATTCCCGAATCTGGTCCTGCACTATCTCAAAAGGTTGGTCAGCGTCGACGACTACCCAACGTTCTGGTTCATTCTTAGCCATCTCCAGGTAACCTTCTCTGACCCGGCGATGGAAATCGATATCATAAGCATCCAGTCTATTCACACCGCCCGCATCAACGCGCCGTTTTAAGCCCACTTCAGGAGCCAGGTCCAATAAGATCGTCAAATCCGGGATCAGACCTCCTGTTGCATAATTAATGATGCCTCGCAGGGAATCCAGGGTATTCTGATGTCCATACCCCTGATAAGCCAGCGTTGAATCCGCGTAGCGATCACAGAGTACAATCCCGCCTGAAGCCAGTTGGGGGTTAATGATCTCGTCCACCAGCTGGGCCCGAGCTGCCTGATAAAGCAAGGCTTCTGTGCGGTCCACCATGGAAGTATTTCTGAGGTCCAGCAACGTTTCCCTGATCTGGTCGCCAATAAACGTGCCACCCGGTTCCCTGGTAGTGTGGATCGGGTAGCCAGCCTGGAGCAATTCTTTCGCCAACAGGTCCAGCTGGCCTGTTTTACCACTGCCATCTGGTCCTTCAAAGGTGATAAACTTGCCTATTTTAGCGGTCATTGAATCCTGCGATCCTGCCCTAAAAAAACCATTTTCATCAGGGCTCCTCCCGGAATATTCTCACCCTGCGGTTGGGATCCTTTCCATAGGAATGCGATACCAGGTTCGCCTGCGATACCATCTGGTGCTGAAGGCGACGGATGGTGGAAGGTGCTGGAGGAAGTTCAACCCACCGCTCTCCACTCAAGACCGCCTGGATCGCCCCCTGGGTCTGCACCAGGGCTAATTCATCGTTCTTGGAAAGGGATCCATTTTTGAGATTGAAAATATCCTTCAAGAGATGCTCCATGCGGCTGATGGTATTGGAACGCAGCACGTAGATTGGAAGCCCGCGTTCCTCAGCCTCAGCAATCGCCTTGGGATTATCCCGGTAATGGTGTTTGAGCGTGACCGCGATCTTGGCATCCCTGACCTGCTTCTCGATAGTCACCGGGACATTGAGGTTCCTGGCAGCCCGCAGCATGCGGTCCCTGGCCACCCCATAAGTGAAGATCGGCAGGGATTCCAGATTATCCCTATCCAGCTCCCAGTTCTGGGCCCGGACGTTGAACTCACCATCCGGCAGTGGATCGGAACCAATACTCTGAAGCACCGGTTTAACTGGCCGTTTCTTTATGGTGATCTTTCCATCCTCAGTGCGGGATCTGATCTCGGGTACCAAGGCCTCACCGCGCAGCATGGAATCCACAGCCGATGCCACATCCTGGTGAATGGACAATCTGTCCCGGGTCTGTATTTCAATCAGGACGTGGAAGGTTGGATTCGAGCGGCGCTCCAGCACCGTCTTTTGGGTCCCCCGTCGTTTGGCTTCTTCGTCAGACAGGGTCACAGACTCAATCCCCCCTACCAGGTCTGCCAGAGTTGGGTTAACTAGCAGGTTCTCAAGACTATTTCCATGGGCTGTACCGATCAGCTGGACACCGCGCTCGGCAATCGTTCGGGCTGCCAGCGCTTCCAGAGTGCGGCCGATCTCGTCGATCACAATCACTTCAGGATTGTGATTTTCAACCGCTTCAATCATTACTTCATGCTGCAGAGAAGGCTCCGCAACCTGCATGCGCCGAGCCTTACCAATAGCCGGATGAGGCACATCTCCGTCCCCAGCGATCTCATTGGAAGTATCCACGATAACAACCCGTTTATTTTCCGCCAGGATCCTGGCAGCCTCCCGGAGCATGGTGGTTTTTCCCACACCCGGGCGGCCCAATATCAGCAGGCTCTTACCGCTTTCTATCAGGTCCTTGACAATATCGGTCGTTCCATAAACCGCCCGGCCCACCCGACAGGTCAGGCCAACAATCTTTCCCATGCGATTTCTTATTGCTGCGATCCGATGCAAAGTCCGGGCCAATCCAGCCCGGTTGTCCCCATCAAATTTTCCGATGCGGTCAACGACGTATTTGATCTCATCCTTAGTGACCTCTGAGTTGGATAATTCCAGCTCCTTCTCAGCAAACCGAGCTGTTGGCACACGGCCAAGATCGAGAATGATCTCGATCAAATCCTGGTTCATGTCCTGGGCGGTAATCGCCTGGCTGATCTCTGGAGGCAGCACCTCAAAGAGGGAATCTAGGTTGTCAGTAATTCTGTGATTAGACATATCAATTATTCTTAATCTTGCTTCGAGATATCGGTGTTGTAATATCCGGTTGATTCTCAAAGTTTTGAACTGCAAAGGTTTGTTTTGCATTATAGTGGACAGCCATCTTTTTCACCATGGCACGCTGTTCTTCACCCGGGTAGGCGCCAATCCGCTCCAGGGCAGACAGCAAAGTTTGCTGATAGCTCCTGACCCGAAGATAGACATCCCTGGTGGCCCGGTAAGGCAGATGGAACATCAGCGCTCCAAGAAACTCATCGACCGCATCAACTGTTGGATCGATCAGCACATCCAGGAGGATTCCTCTGGGGCCAAATTGGGTCAGTGCAGTCCCAACCAGGCGGCCTTCCTGCCAGCTGACCAAGCCGCTGGCTTCCGGGAACGTTGGCGAGGGCTCAACATGTTGGATTTGACCGGGCAGAACCCGGTGGTAAAACGCCGAAACTCGCTCGTTATCCGCCCTGCATCCCGGTATCCAGGATTGCTGTCCGGTTCCATAGGGGATCTGGCGGGGAAGCTTCCAAACCTGCTGGTCGGCGTAGATTCGAAACCCACTTTGAGAGAGAATGTCCTCTGAGGTTGAAGTCCGGGGAACCTCTGCCAGCATCTGAATGGCTCCCCGCTCCGCTGCCGCACCACCTAAATAGGATAGTAAAGAGCTGAAATCCTGGACGACTCCATTTTCCACGGGAGCCAGGAATGCTACCCGGGCAGAGAGAATATTCCCGGGGACGCTGATCTGACCAATAAGCATCTCCTTGCGATCGCTCTCTCCGGGCTCAACTGCAGTATAGAATTCACTTGATGGTAGAAGCAAGGAAAGCAGGGAGCAGGAGAACAGTCCAGGATTGTGAACCAGCCTGAGAGAATTATCGAGGACTAATTTTTGATCCTGATAACGGCGCAATACAATTAAGTCCTGCCAGGTGATTTTCCTAGCCATGAACTAACAGCCTTATTGTGTAAGACTATATTCCACTAAATAAATAAAATAGCGATGCACTCGTTGATCATCTGTCAGTTCCGGATGGAATGCAGTAGCCAGCAAATGCCCTTGTTGGGCCGCCACGATTCTGCCGTCGGGAAGTGCCGCCAGGCTTTCGGCATCCTTCTCTAAGGAGTTGATCAGTGGTGCCCGGATAAATACTCCAGGGAAGGGTGCCTTATCGTCTGAGACCTGCTTGAGAGCGGGTATTTCCAGATCGGTTTCAAAGCTGGCGATCTGCCTGCCAAAGGCATTGCGGTCAACGGTGATATCCATCAGTTCCAGCAGAGGTTGGTCCCGGTGGGCATCTTTGGAAAGAAGGATGGCTCCAGCACAAGTCCCCCAGACAGGCTTATGCTTCCCAAATTCGCGCAGCGGCTCCAGCAAGCCAAAATCAACGGCCAGCTTTCCGATCGTGGTCGATTCGCCTCCAGGCAGGATCAGGCCATCCAGGTTTTCCAAATGTTCAGGAAGGCGTACTTCACGTACTTCCACCCCGATCCTATTGAGCATATCTCGGTGTTCCAGGAAGGATCCCTGTAAGGCCAGCACACCCACCTTGATATGGCCCAGGGGGATTTCCTGTCGGGGTTGTTGTTTTTCCATTCAGTTTTTCAACTCAGCCAGCTCAACTCACCAACCGCGCTCAGCAAGGCGCTCGTTCTCGTCTAAATCAAAGACATTGCGGCCCACCATGGGTTCTCCCAGATTGCGGCTGACCTCAGCCAGGATCTTGGGATTGTCAAAATGAGTGACTGCTTTGACGATCGCCTCCGCTCGTTTGGCAGGATTGCCAGACTTGAAAATGCCAGAACCGACAAACACGCCATCCACGCCGAGCTGCATCATCAAAGCTGCATCAGCCGGTGTAGCGATCCCTCCCGCCGCAAAATTCACAACAGGCAGACGGCCCAATTCGCGGGTTTCAACAACCAGCTCATAGGGGGCACCGATGTTCTTTGCAAAGGTCATCAATTCCTCTTCGGGCATGTTCACCAGACGCTTGATTTCGCCCAGCACCGTCCTGGCATGACGAACAGCTTCTACAACATCTCCGGTTCCAGCTTCCCCTTTCGTGCGGATCATGGCAGCCCCTTCACCAATCCGCCGGAGAGCTTCCCCTAAATTCCTGCAGCCGCACACAAACGGTGTTTTAAAAGCATGTTTATTGATATGGTAAGCCTCATCTGCCGGTGTGAGCACTTCTGATTCGTCGATATAGTCGACTTCCAGGGCTTCCAGGATCTGGGCTTCCACAAAATGCCCGATACGCGCTTTTGCCATCACGGGAATGGATACAGTTTCCATGATCTGGATGATCAGTTCAGGGTCGCTCATCCGAGCAACGCCTCCATCAGCTCTGATATCGGCCGGAACGCGCTCCAGAGCCATTACCGCGACTGCGCCAGCATCTTCTGCAATTTTTGCATGTTCAGCAGTGACCACATCCATGATCACGCCGCCCTTTAACATTTGTGCCAGCCCTTTTTTGGTTTTGAAGGTACTTACCTGAGAATTCATCTTAACCCACCTCCTGCCTGCAGTCCTAGATCACAGCGACTGCCTGCTGCAGCTCCATTAATCGTGCCAAAACCATCCAAAACCTATCAAACTTTGGATATTTCATGGCTTTTCAAGTGCATTTTGATTCTACCACGCGGGTTATTGGCAGGCAAATTTTCAGAACAAGATTAATGAAAAATAGACAGACAGCCCACGTCAAACTTCAGGCTGAACAGCTCCCTTAAGAATTTCGCTAATAATGGGAAGTTTCCGGCTGCAGATGGCCAGATAGTTAGCGGGAAACCACGTTGATCCGTATCGCAGTCCTAATATTGCCGTCTATTTCAACATCAACAAATTCAGGAATGCTGACAATATCATAGCCATCCTCAGCCAGATAATCGCGAGCCAACGCCAGGGCTTTCACAGCCTGATTCACTGCACTGGCGCCAATGGCCTGGACATTGACAAACTGCCGCTCGCGGAAAATTCCAGCAATTGCCCCCGCAACGGCCGAGGTTCGGGACGTCGCTGAAACCTTGATGATATCTACATTGTCGGTATCCATGACATGCTCCCTGGAGTAACGTAGGCCAAACCTTGGTCAACAAGTGTTCCCTTGTGCTATTTCATTGTACAAAATCGCTGGGGTAAAATCAAGAACAGGGTTGCTCTCGGGTCCTGGCTCCCCGGAGGGCTGTGTAACATAAGTTACATACCCATGTTGCAGTCTGGAGTAGAATAGAGAATAAATGATCCGCAGGTTACCGCCTCGTTCATAGATTCTGTTCCCTGGAAGGTGCTAGATGTCTGAAAAACTCCTATTTCTGGAAGATCTGCTAGACTTGATCGATTCATTCCCCCCCGACAGCATTCTCAGCAGGACAATTTACCAGGACGATCAGATCAAAACTGTTCTATTTGGTTTTCAGCCCGGACAGGAGCTTTCCGAACACACAGCTTCCGTTCCAGCGGTGGTTCATTTTATCAAGGGAGAGGCGGAAGTCGTTCTAGGTGCTGAGAGCCACCAAGCCCGGGCTGGAAGCTGGATCCACCTTCCAGCCAATTTGCCGCACAGCATTCATGCCCAGGAAGAGACGATCATGCTGTTAACCCTCATTTATTAATGGTTGTGAAAATATGAAAATATTGGCTCTTATCAGTGGTGAGTACGGTAATCGGCACGTTGAGAACATATCCAAACATGGACCGGATACCTGGCAGATCAACACCTGGAAAACGCCCCCGGTTTTTCCTCCCTTTATTGATGATCCAGAGGATTTTCTACCAGATAAATTTGACCCTGCGGATTTGATCCTTTCATTTGCAGAGCACAAAGGTGCCGCAGAGCTGCTCCCGGACATCGCCCGCATGACCGGCGCTAACGCGGTGCTGGTAGCTGTAGATGATGAAGCCTGGCTGCCGCGGGGGCTGGATCGTCAGCTCCATGGCTGGCTGGCAGACCTGGATGTGGCTTGCGCCACTCCCAAACCACTTTGCTCACTAACCCAGTCCACCTATGGGGTCACCCGCCACGAGCAGGCAGATTATCAGAGTCCTGAGATCAGTGAATTTGCCCGATTCTTCGGTATGCCGGAATTGGAGCTGGAGATCAATCCAGAGCGTGGAATCATCACCGGAGCCCAGGTCAAGCGCGATGCGGTTTGTGGTTGTGCCAGGTTTGTGGCCGAAGGTTTGGTCGGTCTGTCCGTCAACGAGGCTGAAGAAAAAGCAGGGCTGCTGCACCACCATTACCCCTGCCTGGCCAGCATGGTGAAACTTCCGCACTTTGATCACGATACACTCATGCATGTCTCCGGACAGGTGCTGAAGAACAATGTTGGAGAGCAGGTCAAGCCTTATAAGAAGGTCCGCAGCTTCAAACCTGGCAAATATTCCGAATAATTCGGGTTTAAATTCCCCCAATACAAAAAATCATTTGTTAATTCAGACATTTAGTGCAACGGATGAGGAGATAAAATCATTCGTATGCCAGAAAAGAGATATACACGATTAACCGAAATTGAACGGGAAGAAATTAGTAGAGGAATTGCACAAAAGAAATCGATTCGGCAAATAGCCTAGGAGATTGGAAGAGCACCCAGTACAGTGATGAGAGAAATCAAGCGGAGTAGCGGCAAGATGGGGTATCGTGCTTTTTCGGCCAATCGCCAATCCTTAAAAGCAGCCTCATCAAGGAAATCAGGGAAAAGCAAACTTGCTAAAAACCAACGCTTGAGAGACTATGTACTGGAAAATCTCCAGGAAGATTGGTCTCCACAGGAAATCTCTGGGCGAATAAAAATGGATTATCCTTTAGATATGGAGATGAGGATATCCCACGAAGCGATCTACCAATACATTTATGTGCTGCCCAGAGGAGAATTGAAGCAGACTCTGATCAAAGCGTTGCGCCAAGAACATAAATTTCGTAGGGCCCAGAAGAAAGGGGGAAAGGAAGAAACCCGAGGAAAGATCGCCAATATGCTGTCAATCGAAGAGCGGCCAGCGGAAGTGACTGATCGCAGTGTTCCTGGACATTGGGAAGGTGACCTGATCTTAGGCAAATACAAACGAAGTGCGTTAGGGACCCTGGTAGAAAGGACTACACGATATACCCTCCTGGTTCCACTGGGTACGAAAAAAGATGCTCAGACAGTCAGAGAGGAATTTGCGAAAGCCTTTCAGTCCATACCCAGGGCATTGAAAAAGACGATGACCTATGACCAAGGGAAAGAAATGAGTGAACATGAACAGTTCACTATAGATTCAGAAATCAAAGTGT
>JARROG010000053.1:0-10628 GCA_037384185.1 Anaerolineales bacterium
AATGTGCTCAGCCGCCAGCTGCGTGGAGCCCTCGAGGGAGTGCCCCTCGCTGATCCGGTAGAACTGGTAATCGCTTATGAGCCGGTCTGGGCTATTGGGACCGGCCGCTCAGCGGACCCCGAGGATATTTCCGGGTTGATCGCCAGCGTGATCCGACCTTCCCTGGCGGGATTGTGGGGCGAAAATATCAGCCAGGGGATCCGGGTGCTCTACGGCGGATCGGTCAAAGCTGGCAATGCCAGGGGTTTCTTCAGCCAGCCTGAGATCGATGGGGCTCTGGTTGGAGGCGCCAGTTTGGAAGCTGAAAAATTCCTCTCAATTATCGAGAAAACCCAATAACTAGCGACATGTTCCAAAAATAGTTCTCCAGGAGGGTGAATTTTATCATTTAACCACCCCGTCAATTGTCCTGGGGAATTTCTCATGAAAGCTAAATTCATCCTGAATGGTAGAATCACATTAAACGGTTCTGACAGATGACCCGGGCAGCGCTTCAACCCTGCCCGGACGCTAGATCATTGGAGATTGATCATGGATGAAAAATTTCAAGAGTCATTAAAGAAATATGCTGAGCTTACCGTGAAGGTGGGCTTGAATCTACAGGCTGGTCAGAAGTTGATCATGCAGCACCTCAGAAATGGGGGAGTTCCAATTCAAATAGCTCCCTTCATCCGGGAATTGACAGCCAGCGCCTACCGGGCAGGCTCTCCGTTGGTGGATGTGCAGTGGAGAGATGATGAGATCACATTGCTTCGTTTGGAGAAGGCCCCTCGGAATTCTTTCAGTGAATATCCTGACTATAGAGCCCAGGGAGTCCTGGATGTGATCGAGGAAGGGGGAGCGATGCTGACAATCTCCGCTATTGACCCTGACCTGCTGGATGGCCAGGATCATGATGTGCTGGATCAGCAGCAGCGGGCTTTCCTGGACGCCTGGAAGCCCATCAGATCCCACATCGGCAAGAATACAATGAAATTGAATGTAGTATCGGTTCAGGTGGAAGGCTGGGCCAGGAAGATTTTCCCTGACCTCGCGCCGGAAGAACAAATGCCAGCGCTTTGGGAAGCGTTGTTCAAGATTTGCCGCGTTGATGCGGATGATCCGGTTGCCGCCTGGGAAGTACACCTGGCCGAGTTGGAGACAAGGGCAGATTATCTCAATGAAAAAGCATATCGGGAACTACACTACCGCGGCCCGGGAACGGATCTGCGGGTTGGTTTACCGGAAGGGCATGTCTGGCGTTCAGCCGGTTTCAAGACCCGGAGCGGCATCCCATTCACTGCAAATATTCCTACAGAGGAGGTCTTTACCCTGCCAGACAGGCGGTTGGTGAACGGTACGGTCAGTTCGACCCGTCCCCTTGTCTACACTGGCAATGTGATCGATGAATTCAGCCTGACCTTCAAGGACGGGAGGGTGGTGGACTTCACCGCTGAACAGGGTGAAAAGATCCTTGCCAACTTGCTGAAAACCGATCCGGGCGCCAGCATGCTGGGTGAAGTGGCTCTTGTGCCTGACAGCTCTCCGATATCCCAATCAGGCCTGCTGTTCTTCAATACATTGCTGGACGAGAATGCCTCCTGCCATCTGGCACTGGGCAGCGCCTATCAATTCAGCCTTGAGGGCGGGGAGTCCATGTCCGAGGACGAATTCGCATCCCGCGGTGGCAATTCCAGCCTGGTCCATTCCGATTTCATGGTTGGATCAGGAGAGCTTGATATAGTCGGCGTGCTTGAGGATGGACGCGAGGAAGCAGTCCTGCAAGCGGGCGAGTGGGCCTTTTAAGGGGATCTCCAGGAGAAATAAGTCAGGATCATTCAGGAGTGTCGAGTATGAAAGATAAAATTATGAAACCGGACATGCAAAAGCTGCGGCCGGAGCTGGGAGAGGTAGTCGGTATTCTGGAAGCTCGGGCTCCTTACGGAGCTGTATCGCTGGATTCCCGGGAAATTACGCGTTATTATGTGGACAATTCCCAGGAGCGGGTGATAGCCGGAGAACCGACTGCTGGCACAGTCCTGCGGGCTTATGACGGCCATACCATGCACGAAAAAGGTTTGGGCGGATTCAATCAGGAGGCAGTCACTCAAAGTGCCAGGGATCTCGTGGCCGGGGTGGATTTTTCATCCGACGGGAAACTGGATCCTGGAAAGGAGCGGTCTGGCGATTTTCAGACCGAAATGGAAACAGACCCGGCGCTGATGCCCACTGGGCAGAAGCTCGATTATCTGAGGGATCTGAATCAGCGGGTGCGCAAGATCGATTCCCAGATCGTCAATGTTCGGGTAAATCTGGTCGATATCCGGGAGAAATCCGTCTTCCGGAACCGGGTAGCCGATCTGGCACAGGATATCCAGCGGCTGAACATCTCGGTATTAGTGATGGTCATGGGGGAGCAGGGTGTGGTGTACGATTACACATCGAAATGCGGAGCCGGCGGCCTGGAGATGCTGACCTTTAACGATGAAGAACTTGAAGAGCTGGTCAGAAATGCCATCAAACTGAAGGATGCGGAGCGGATTGAGCCGGGAGAGTACACCCTGGTAACCGCTCCAGGTGTCTCTGGTGTGATCGCCCATGAATCCTTTGGCCACGGTGTGGAAACAGATATGTTCTTGAAAGAGAGGGCGAAGGCTGCCCATTTCGTCGGCAAACGGGTTGGGTCAGACCTGGTGAATATTATTGACGATCCCAGCCTGCCCGGTGAATTCGGCTCTTATTTCTTCGATGATGAGGGTTTTCCGGCGCAGCCGACCCAGATTGTCAAGAATGGGATCTTTACAAGAGGTTTGACCGACCTGTATTCTTCTACAGCCTTGGAGATCCAGCGCTCCCCGAATGGGCGCAGGCAGGATTTCACCCGCAAGGTATATCCCCGCATGACCAACACTTTCTTTGCCTCTGGAGATCTGGCGGTGGATGATCTGATCGGCCAGGTGGATGAGGGTATATACGTCTCCAAAGTATCTTCAGGAATGGAAGACCCCAAAGGCTGGGGGATCCAGGTCTCAGGTCATTATGCCTTCGAGATCAAAGCAGGTAAATTGACTGATAAGATGTACGCCCCGGTGGGCATTACCGGCTATGTGCCGGATGTGCTGGGGAGCATTTCTGGGGTTGCCAGTGATTTTTCCCTGAGCGGCGGATATTGCGGCAAAGGAACCAAAGAAACTGTCCCGGTTACGGATGGCGGCCCTCACCTGTTGATGAAAGCGAGGTTAGGCTGATGTTAGAAAAAATTAAGCAAGCACTGCAGAAAAATCCTGAGATCAAAGCCTGGATCATCCGTCAGGAAACCACTCGGTCTTCCCAACAGTATGATCTTAAAGACCGAACTGAAGCGGTCAGGGAAGTGGAGTCGGAGCTGTACACGATTGATGTGCTGTGTGATGCGGAAGATGCCGATGGAAAACTCACAAGCGGGGTAGGCACCGTATCGATCTTGCCGAATGGCGAAATTTCAAGCGCTCTCCAGAAAGCAGTCCTCACTGCTCAGTTGGTTCACAATCAACCCTACGATTTTGCAGACCCCAGCCCTATCCCTGAAGTAGAACTGGCGGACCAGATCTATCAAAATGATCCAGAAGGAGAGATCCGGAATGTGCTGGACTCACTCAAGAAAACCACTTCCACTTATCCGCATGTGCGGCTGACCGCAGCGGAGTGCTTTGGTCAAGAAACGACGTCCAGGCTGGTCAGCAGCAAAGGCATCGATGCGGAGCAGGTCGCTACGGATATTTACCTGCAATGGGTTTATATCGGTGGTCGAGGGGATGATGAGGTTGAGACTTTTGCAGAGGTTTCCCGCCGCAGGATCGCGGATCTGCATATAGAAGAAGAAGCTGCCTTACGGGCGCAATATACATCTGACTTGTTAAACGCAGCAGAACCACCGAACTACACTGGACCTGTATTTGTCCAGGGCAGCACGCTGGCAGTCATGCTGGCAGGCGAAAGTCTGGCTGGTAGTTTGCTGCAAACCCTATCGTCTGCGCAATTGAAATACAGCGGAGAAACACCCTGGGAAGTTGGAAAAACAATCTTCCGGGGAGAGGTCAAGGGAGATGATTTCAATGCCTGGGCGAACCGACAGCTTCCGTATGGCGTACTTTCCAGTGCCTTTGACAAGGAGGGCATCCCTGCTCAACGCGTGCGACTTGTGAAGGACAATAATCTGGCATCTTTCATCGCTGATCAACGCTTTGCCAATTATCTGGAATTAGAGCCCACCGGAGCGTTTGGAAACCTGGAGATTCCCGCTGGAAGTACACCAGAAGCGGATCTTCAACGTGGATCTTATGTGGAGATTGCGGAATTCTCTTGGTTCAATCCAAGTCCCATTACCGGTGATTTCTCCTGTGAAATCAGATTGGGCTACCAGGTTATAGACGGCGAAAGGAAACCCTTTAAGGGGGGTCTGCTGGTCGGCAATCTTTTGGATGCTGTCGCGGATGTCCGCTGGTCTCAAGAGACTGGTTTCTATGGGAATTACCTTGGCCCCCGGGCGGCCAGGTTCAATTCCCTCAAATTGGCAGGACTAGGTGACCAAGAATGGGTGTAGTCCTGAAGACATGAATTTATTGGAGCTGGCTCGGATTGTGTTTCAAACCGAGCTAGATACCATGAAGCTCAACCTGGCCGGCTGTGCGGAAGGTCTGGATCCGATCCACCTTCATGACCTGCGCGTGGCGGAAAGGCGCACCCGGGCCGCACTAAGTGAATTCCGTGACCTTCTGCCGGATACCGCTGTCCAGTACTTTAGGGAGCAGTTCCGCTGGCTGCACCAGATCACCAATCCGATTCGAGATCTGGATGTCAGTATTTCCCATCTTTCCCTTTACCGCCGAAAATTCCCTTTCTTTTATTATCGAGATCTCAAACCAGCCCTGGCTTTGCTGCGGTCCAGGCGTCAGGATGCCCTGATGCAGCTGGAAGGGATTATGCAGTCCGGGCAGGTGAACGATATTCTGGAAGCCTGGTCAGTTCTCCTGGAGGATAGCCTGGCTCTGGAAACAGCAGCTGACCTGCCTTCAGGAGGGGAATACGGTTGCCGGAGGATCTGCGACCGTTATCGGACTCTGCGGGAGAAGGCTTTGGTCCTGACCCCTCAATCCTCTGCCAGTGAATTTCACAGCTTGCGAATCCGTGTCAAGAAACTTCGCTACCAGATCGAATTTTACGATCTGGCCCTGGCCAAGAAGGGGATTTCCAGATTATTGAGACAATTGAAGCGATTCCAGGATATCCTGGGTGGATACCAGGATGCGATTGTCCAGATTGAGCATATCCATCAGCTGACTGAGGATCTCAGCGAACAAGGAGCTGGTCGACAGTCCAAGGAAGCCCTTGAGAGATTGATTCCCAGGTACCACAAGCTGGTCGGTGCCAGGAAGAAACGATCTTTCCAGCAGGCCTGCTGGCTGGTCAGTGGACAGACTGCTCTGAGATTTCAGCGGATTTTTCAATGTCATCCGCCGCTGCCGTGATCTGTCAGCCCATAGCAGGTTTGCCAATTTTCTATAATTATCTTCTGTTTTCATACAAATGATGGTGTTTGATTTCATCCTTACGGACCGCGCGGTGGGAGGGATGTTATGGTACACTGCCTCCCATGTTGAAGCCCATCAATTGGAAGACTTTCCCGCAAGATTTTATCATCGCTCAGCTGGGATTCGCACTTTACGGTCTGGCAATAGCCCTGATCATTCAGGCCCATCTGGGAACAGGTCCCTGGGCTGTGCTCTCTGTAGCACTTGCTGACCTGACTGGTACCACACCAGGAACAATGATCGTAGTCACTGGACTTCTGGTGCTCCTGGCAGCAGTGCTGATGAAGGAAAAAATCGGTTGGGGAACTTTAGGGAACATCCTGTTTATCGGACCCTGGACTGATCTGTTCCTGGGCTTGATCCCTTCTCTGAAAGGAACGCTCTGGCTGCAAATTCTGGGCTTGCTCGGGGCGGTCACCTTGACCGGAGTGGCTACAGCCGTGTACCTGAGTGTCAACGCTGGCGCAGGACCGCGCGACAGCCTGATGCTGGCCGTATCCCGGATCAGTGGGCGCAGTGTCCGGCTTTCCCGGGCGGTGATCGAGATCCTGGTCGTAGGGGTAGGCTGGATTCTGGATGGTCCTGTTGGCATAGGGACACTGCTGTTCGCCTTGGCGATCGGTCCGCTGGTCCAGTTCTTTTTCAAACTGTTTCACGTCCAACCTCACGCCCAGGACCTCGAGGGTCGATGATTCAGCCTTGATTATCAGCCATCTCTGACCAGTACTTATCATTGAGCTCCTATCAGATAATTCAGCGATAGGAAGTTGTTTATCCTGGCAAGATTAGTTTCAACTTAGTGGGATTACGACTGGCAATCTGTTGAATAACGTATGCACTGACTTCTTTGGGTTTGGATCTGGCAGGTTTCTGCTCATTCCTGATTGAAGCGGGTTATTTCCCGCCTCATCCATTCTGTTTTACAATATCAATATGAAAACCTTAGTGATTGTGCGCCATGCCAAGTCATCCTGGTCGGATCCCTTCCTTTCGGATGATCAGCGGCCGCTAACCAAACGGGGAAATCGTGATGCACCGCTAATGGGGGCCAGATTGGCTGAGTGGGGACCTCCGGTAGACCGGGTGATCTCCAGCTCGGCGGTCAGAGCACTGGCGACAGCGGAATTAGTCACCCAGGAGATGGGCTTGCCCTGGGACGAGATCCAGGTCGAGGATGATCTCTACCACGCTACAGAATATGAAGTCCTGGACTTGATCCAGGAGCAGGAGGATTATCTGGATGGCTTGATGCTGTTTGGGCATAATCCGGGTTTGACCTATCTTGTGAATGACCTTTCGGATCTGGACCTGGATAACCTTCCGACTTGTGGGGTGGTGATCCTGCAGTTTGATGTCGAGAGCTGGTCGGAAGTGGGAGAGAGCCTGGCTTCCAGCGCAGAAGTCGATTTTCCCAAGAACCACCGCTGATCACTGGCCTCTGGTCCTTTGGCGGACCGCTGGGGGAAAAATGATGAGTCAAGGGGTCGGTCCCTGGTAGGTCCTGCAACCAGAAGCAAAAATCAGGATTCCGATTTATCCGAAAAGGAATTGAAAATGTTTCGAAGGATACTCGATCGTGTCTTTGTAATATGATTAGGTAGGAGCTGATTTTCAGGTCAGCAAGCAGAGTGGTGATGAAGCTCTCAAGAAGATGACCATACCAGGAGATCCAGGAACAATGACTGGCTGGAATGTGTACACCAATCTTAAATCCAAATTATTTAAACAATTTACGTTGGGCTGAATCGTGTATCATTTTTTTGAGTAATGCATTTGGGTCCGGAAATTATGTCCAAAATTTAGGATTATGTATTAAACTATGCTATAACACAATCAACTTTTTGACTGTTATGATAAGTTGTGTATAATATGTGACACGTGGAATTCTAGTATAATCTTATTATCCTTTTTTGACCTTTAGGAAGGCTTCAAAGGAGGTGATAAACAGGGAAATCAATAAATGCTGTTATTCATATCTATCCATTCTTTCATTATTTAAGGAGATAAATATGGTTGAAGAACAAAAATCTGAAATGACAGCCGAAGAAATCTGGACTGTAGAAGAGGGCGAACGCCGCTCCGTGGGTGTGATCCACATTGTGATCACCGCCTTGTTAATCGGGATTGGCTTTGTAGTTGGCGCTTTCGGATCGATCAGCTTCCCGTTGGGGTTCGGAGTCAACTTCTTTTGGACCGGGATTGCTGTCCAGCAGATCGGTGCGGTCTGGTTTGGTGGCTGGGGTGTGATTGCTGGGGCAATTTTCCCGTTCTTCTCAAATGCAATCGCGGGAACACCCTTTTATGTCTCGTTGGCATATATCCCGGCCAATGCCATTCAGGCCTTCCTTCCTGCCTGGGTCTTCCGACGCTTTAAACTGGATCCCCGCCTCAAATCCGGACGAGATTATCTCTATCTGTTCCTGGCAATGATTGTGTCCAGTATTCTGGGAGCTCTGTGGTCTGTGCTGGTTGTGTTGCGCAGCTTCGATCTGCTGACCACTGATTCGATCCCGCTCTTTATCTGGGGCTGGTTCGGTGGCAATGTGGTCGCCGGATTGGTTTTCAACTTCATTTTGTTGAAAGCCCTGTCCGCCGTTGTTATCCGCACCACTGCCTTTGTAAAGTAGTGGTGTGCCTAAAACTCAGGTTCTAATAAACAAACTCCGTGGGGGATCTCTCCCACGGAGTATAATTTTGCCTGGTTGGTTCACCCATTTGTCAAGTTGTATTTTATGCTGATCGTCAGCCTCTTCCCGATGTTCGTCTCCGCTCCGGAATGGAACATCTCCTTGATGCTGGTAATCATCCTCTTTATGTGGATAAGCAAAGTCAACATGGAAACATTGAAGATTTATATTCCGGTTGCGGTCTCAATGGGCACGATTATTTTTATCTCCTACACTGTGCTGGGAGGCACCCACCCGGAATTTGAACTTCTGGCTCGATGTGCTGGTATAAATTTTTACTGGGAGCGAATCCGGGATGCTTTGGTGGTCTACTTCCGGATCCTGCCGATGATTTTTACGATGGTCTTTTTCCTGAATACTTCCCGTGAGCGGGACGTGATCGTGGCCATGCGAAGCATCAAGATGCCTTTCGTGGTTACCTATGTCTTTGCAATGGCTCTGCGGGCAGCCGGGATGGTGCTGGAGGATTTTCAGATTGTCCGCCAAGCGGAAAAAGCCCGGGGCTACGACCCCGCCGGAAAATCACTTCCGTATAAAATCCGGCAGTACGTTATGTACATGGTTCCGCTTTTTGCGCTTTCCCTGCGGCGCTCTGAGGATTTCACGAACGCCCTGGTAGCACGGGGTTATGCTTTCACTGGAGATGCTGCCCGCGTCAAACGGGCGGACTATATCTTAACCCACTACAGTTATAAATATTTTGATTATATTTTCATCGCGCTGATTTCTTTATCTTTTATCGCCCTGCTGGTTTTGCGCTACGGATTCGGGTATTTCATGATGGCTGATTCCTGGTTGCTTAGACTGCTGCACGGCTGGTTGAGTTGATATGAATCGGAGACAATCGTGAGCAAGATCATTGAGATTAAGAATTATTCCTGGAAGTATATCAACACCCGGAACCCTGCTATACACGATATCAATCTGGAGATCGAGGAAGGTAGTTTTGTGGGGGTGATCGGACCGAATGGAGCTGGGAAAACCACCCTGGCTTATTCTATCAATGGCCTGATTCCCGGACAGTACAATGGTGTAAAAAAAGGCACGGTCGATGTCTTTGGGAAGGAAGTCGAAGCGTACGATAAAGGTTCTCTGCAGAAGCTGGTCGGGGTGGTCTTTTCTGACCCGGAAGCCCAGTTTACGGCGATGACCGTTGAGGATGAGTTGGTCTTCGGCCTGGAAAATATTGGACTTAACCTGGCACAGATCCAGGAGCGCCTGGATTGGGTGGTCGAGCTAGCCGAATTAGAGCCCCTGCTGGAGAAGCCTCCATATGAAATCTCGGGCGGCCAGAAACAACGAGTAGCGTTGGCTGCTGTGCTGGCAATGATGCCAAAAATTCTTATTCTTGACGAACCGACCTCAATGCTCGATCCGGTCAGCCGGGCCCGGATTTTCAAAGTCCTGGCCCGTCTAAAAGAAGAACAAAATAACACTGTGATCGCTATTGAGCACAGCCTGGAGAACCTGGTGCCTCTGGCAGATCGCATGGTGTTAATATCGGAAGGCACGGTCGCTCTGGATGATAACACCAGGGATTTCTTCCAGAAAGGAGATCTGCTACTGGATGCCGGAATCTACCCTCCTGGTGTAATTCGCTTTTTCCATGAATTGCACCGCAAAGGGGAATACAGCGGTAATTATCCGCTGACCGTGAACGACGGAGCGGATCAGCTCAGGGCATTGAAAGGTGTTCGACCAAAGGACCAATAATGGCTGAAAATGAATTGTATATAGAAGTAAAAGATGTGGATTTTGTTTACCCTGACGGGACCCAGGCACTGACCGAGATTAACCTGGAAATCCGCAAAGGAGAAATGATCGCCCTGATCGGCCAGAATGGGTCCGGGAAAACAACCCTTTCAAAAAACTTGAACGGGCTTTATAAGCCAACCCGGGGTGAGATAATCGTTGATGGCTTGAATTCCAAGAAAGGATCAATTACCCAGATGGTGCGACGGGTTGGTTATGTATTCCAGAACCCCGATCATCAGCTCTTCAATAACAACTGTTGGGATGAAATTGCCTATGGACCACGCAACATCCAGCTTCCCGAGGAAGAGATCAAAGAGCGAGTTGAGGAGGCGATTCAGGTTGTCGGCCTGCCGGACAGCTATCGCCAAGAACACCCGTTTTTCCTCTCAAAGGGCCTCCGACAGCGTGTGGCTATCGCTTCAATCCTTGCCCTGCGACCTCAGGTGATCATAGTCGATGAACCGACGACCGGGCAGGATGCCAGACAGTCCCTGGAGATTATGGATTTCCTTAAGCGGTTGAATGAAGAGTTGGACCACACAGTGATTATCATCACCCATGACATGCCGATTGTTGGACAGTACGCCAGGCGGGTGATTGCCATGGGCCAGGGGCGAGTTATGGCAGATGGTCCCAC